>JBILSZ010000018.1:0-37245 GCA_044371755.1 Flavobacteriales bacterium
ATTTATGAGCATAACCTAGTGATACCATATAGCCAAAGTTTGATGTTGATTTTTCAAAATTTGGATTTGAGGGGTTGCTAATCTTGCTTTGCGAGAGCAAAAAACCAACACCTGTGCGAACAAATATTTCGGCTTTACCACCAATTGGAAGGTAAAATTTCGGACTAATCATCACATTGGAGTGCCTAGCTGTAACATCCGCTTTTTCATTGTTGATAACCAGTTTACCTGTGGCTTTCAAAGATGTTAACATTGTTGCTGCGTGTGTTTCAATACCTAAATTTTTACTAAATCGATAACCAATACCCAGATTAGCTTTTGGAGTCCATTGGGAGGCAGACTCTTTAATCATGAATTTCAAACCATCCTCAGACCTAGCAAGCCCTGCAGAGGCATGAATGTATAACGTTTTGTTGGGTAATGTTTGTGAGTTTACTTTAAAGTAAATACAGAGTAGAGCCAAAACTAACGAAACAATTACTTTTCGTTTCATGTATATTCATTTAAAAATTACAACCGAAACGTAATGTACCCAACATAAATGGTGATTCGTCAACTTGTTTCGTTAAAGTTTTGTCTTCGTATATAGGCCATGGATTTGATTTATAGATTACTCCTGCAACACCAAATTGTGGAATTATATAAAGTTTCTTTTTTGCAAACTCAAATTTGTATCCGATGTATCCGCTAACCAACCAATCAAAACTATTATAAGTCTTTCCTGTGGTTACATGATTTTGCAAAACACCGAGGCCGGTTGTCTGAGAAAATTCCAAATGAAGCCCTTTCCATAAATATTGTCTGTATCCACTCGCAAGGCTGTAATCGGCAAAGCGACCTTCTGTTTCACGATCTCTGGGGAAATCAATGTTCAATCCAACATAAGCATCACCACTTAATTGACCATTCTGCCAAAGTTTTACTAAAAAGTGTGTACGTGTGGTTTGTACCAAAAATGGCCAAAGGATATCTGTTTCCAAGCTGTATTTGCTCTCTTTTTGCTCTGATTGAGCTGTGACGCAGTTCGTAAGCAAACTAACAAGTCCGAAAATGAGAAGCCTTTTCATTGTCCTAATTATTTTACATTAAATATGAGGATAAAACTAGAGTGTCAAAACAGCAAAAGTCGTTGACAAAAGTCAATAAATTGTCTGATACTATATTTATTAACACTTCAGTTTTTGGGGAAGCTTTCACCTCCTATAAAGGAATATAATCCAGAAGCATAAACTCGCATAATCTATTCTTGGATATTTAGGCGGTTCGTAAATACCTTCGCCCCACGATGACGTTGCACAACGACATATCCTATCTCAAGGGCGTGGGGCCACAGCGCGCGGAGGCGTTGCAGAAGGAACTGGGTATTTATACCTGGGGTCAACTTCTTTTGCATTTCCCCTTCCGCTATATCGATAAGTCTCTAATCATGAAGATTAGAGATGTGCAAAGCGATGCCGTGGCGGTGCAGATTCAAGGACAATTCATTTCCGTTAGAGAAATCGGCGAGGGCCGCGTAAAACGGCTCGCTGCCATTTTCGGTGATGATACAGGTCATATTGAATTGGTGTGGTTTAAAGGCGTTAAATGGGCCAAGGCGGCTATACAGCTGAACGTTCCCTATATCATCTATGGCAAGCCTACTGAATTCAAAGGCAAATACAGCATACCTCACCCTGAACTCGAACTGCTCGATCAAAGTCGCATCGCCTCGGGTAATGAATTAAAGCCTGTGTATAGCACCACCGAAAAACTTGGGGTGAAAGGCTTGAATAGCAACGGCATTTCAAAACTCACGCGTCAGCTCATTGAAGAAGTCAATGGAAAAATTCCGGAGAATCTTTCTGAAGAAATAATTCAACGATTTAAATTACTCTCACGCAATGACGCCCTCTGTCAGGTGCACGTACCTAGCAATCTGGCCATGCTCGACCAAGCGAGAAGAAGGTTAAAATTCGAAGAATTATTTTTTATTCAAATGCAATTGGTAAAACAAAAGCTTTTGAATACGCGCATGGAACGAGGTGTTGTGTTTGAAAAAGTAGGACAATACTTCAATGAATTTTACCAAAAACATCTTCCCTTTGAATTGACAGGCGCGCAAAAACGTGTGATCAAAGAAATACGTGCAGACGTGGCTCGTGGACATCACATGAATCGCCTCATTCAAGGAGATGTGGGAAGCGGAAAAACCATTGTAGCCGTCATTAGTGCGCTGCTTGCCATTGATAATGGATACCAAGCTTGCTTGATGGCGCCCACAGAAATATTAGCGCAACAACATTATAACGGCATCAGTGAATTGCTAGCGCCACTTGGATTAGAAGTTGTAATTCTTACAGGTTCAACACCAAAAGGAGAACGCAAAAAAATCCACGAGAAATTATTGAATGGAGAAGTTTCGCTTCTCATTGGAACGCATGCATTGATAGAGCCAGTGGTTCAATTTAAAAATTTAGGGTTAGTAATTATTGATGAGCAGCATCGCTTCGGAGTAGCGCAGCGGGCGGCGCTTTGGAAGAAAGCTACCTTGCCACCACATATACTGGTGATGACAGCCACGCCTATTCCGCGAACGCTTGCAATGACCTTGTATGGTGACCTCGACAATTCCATCATCGATGAATTGCCGCCCGGAAGAAAGCCCATTCAAACGCAGCACAAGACAGATGCGAAACGATTGGAAGTGTTTGGGTTTATGGAAGAAGAAATCAAAAAGGGAAGGCAGATATACGTTGTGTATCCCTTGATTGAAGAAAGCGAAGCGATGGATTACAAAGACCTTCAAGATGGTTATGAGTCGCTCGTGAGAAGGTTTCCCCTCCCCCACTATCGCATCAGTGTGGTGCATGGGCAGATGAAGCAGGAAGCGCGTGACTATGAAATGGATTTGTTTGTGAAAGGCAAAATGCAAATCATGGTAGCGACCACGGTTATTGAAGTTGGCGTGAACGTGCCCAATGCATCGGTGATGATCATTGAAAGCGCAGAACGATTTGGCTTATCGCAATTGCATCAGTTGCGCGGCCGCGTGGGTCGTGGTGCTGAACAGAGTTATTGCATCCTGATGACTGGACACAAACTCAGTAGCGATGCGCGCACGCGACTATCTACTATGGTAGAAACGACCGATGGATTTAAAATAGCAGAAGTAGATTTGCAATTGCGCGGCCCCGGCGATTTGGCCGGCACGCAACAAAGTGGGGTTCTAAATCTTAGAATAGCAGACCTCGCCAAAGATCAAAAAATCCTCGCCGCCGCTAGGGAATTGGCCTTGGAAATTGTCGATGAAGATTCGCATTTAACTTTAGAAAAAAACCGTCCGATCTCAGAGCATTTGATATTGATGAGTCAGCATAAGAGTGATTGGAGTAGGATAAGCTAGATACTAGTGACTAACGACTAGATACTAGTGATGAGAATTCGGAATTCAGAATTAATCATTGTGAATTTTGAATTCCCAATTAGTTCTTGCGAATTAGTCATTACGAACAGCCCATCTCTTTCTATCTTTACGCCACCAATTAACAGCAGTCCTCTTCTCGATTTGAGGCGTGTTCATTCGTGTTATGAAAAATATTCTACTCATTTCAATATTGCTTTTATTCTCCTTTGGAATAAAGGCACAAGTCCTCACCATTACTGATGAGTTCACAAAAGCGCCAGCGGAGATGGTGAGCATCTCAAGCGTAAAACCAGACGTGTATGCGAATACCAACGCGCGCGGTCAGGCAGACATCTCCGACTTTAAAGGATCTGAACGAATTGAATTTCGTTTATTGGGATATAAAACTGTTTCATATTCGTACGCTCAATTACAGAATGTCAACTTCAAAATCTCGATTGTTCCAAGTACAAAACAATTCGACGAAATCGTGATCTCTGCCACGCGATGGAAACAACCCGCTACGAATTCGCCTTCTAAAATTACCATTATTAGTCCAGCCGACGTTGCGCTTTTCAATCCACAGACCGCTGCGGATCTGCTCGGTTCGTCTGGCGAAGTATTCATTCAAAAAAGCCAGCAAGGCGGCGGCAGTCCCATGATTCGCGGTTTTTCTACCAATAGACTGCTATATAGCGTCGATGGCATCCGCATGAACAGCGCCATCTTCCGATCAGGCAATTTGCAAAATGTAATTTCATTAGATGCCTTTTCCATTGAATCAACAGAAGTGCTTTTTGGTCCTGGTTCTATCCTCTACGGTAGCGATGCCATTGGCGGTGTGATGAGTTTTCAAACACTCACACCTCAATTTTCTTATGATGAAAAGCCTTTGATTACAGGTAAAGCTGTAAGTCGATATGCATCTGCAAATGGTGAAAATACACTTCATGCGGATTTTAATATTGGTTGGAAAAAATGGGCTTCTGTTACCAGCTTTACCTATTCCAAATTTGGTGATTTGCGCATGGGAACAAATGGTCCCGACGAATACCTCCGCCGCTTCTACGTGCAGCGCCAAGACAGCGTTGATCGCGTAGTGGAAAACACTAACCCACTGGTTCAAAATCCTACAGGGTATGATCAAATAAATATGATGCAGAAAATTCGCTTTCAACCCAATAATAAATTGGATTTTCAATACGCATTTCATTTTTCAGAAACCTCTTCCTACTCTCGCTACGACCGACTCATTGAGACACAAAGCAATGGATTGCCTTCCTCTGCCCTGTGGAATTACGGCCCGCAAATTTGGATGATGAATCAACTCACTACTACTTACAAAAATGACAGCAAACTATTTGATCGTTTCTCATTGAGGCTCGCGCATCAACAATTTGAAGAAAGTCGCATCGACCGTAGATTCAATAATCACCGACTGCGCACCAATCTGGAGGAAGTCACTGCTTATTCAGCCAATCTTGATTTTGAAAAAAGTCTTGGCAAACATCGTTTCTATTACGGCGCAGAATATGTAATAAATGATGTGGTATCCACTGGTTCGGCCATAGACATTCGGGATAACTCCCCTATGCTCGTTCCTGACCGCTATCCAGCCTCAACTTGGAACAGTTATGCCGCATACATCAACTATCAATTTAATATCAATGAAAAACTAACTTTGCAATCAGGAATTCGCTACAACGGATTTGATATTCAATCTGATTTTACAAGACATCTTGAATTTTTCCCATTTGATTTCACTTCTTCAAACATTAGCAATGCCGCTACTACCGGAAGCGTTGGTGTAGTATATCGCCCCGATGAGAAGTGGAAAATCAGCATTAATGGAAGTACAGGATTCAGAGCGCCCAACGTGGATGATATTGGAAAAATCTTTGACTTCAGCGATGGCGAAGTTGTAGTGCCCAACACTTCACTAGAGGCAGAGTATGCAGACAATGGAGAAATTAATATCTCTAAAATTTTTGGAGAGAATGTAAAACTCGATCTCACTGGATTCTATACTTACCTCAACAATGCCATGGTGCGCCGTCCATTCACAGTCAACGGCCAAGACAGTATTGTGTATGATGATGCATTGAGTCAAGTCTTCGCTATTCAGAATGCGGCGTTCGCGACTGTTTACGGATTCAACGCAGGTATTGAAATTAATTTGCCGCAAGGCTTTGAGATTTCTTCTCGTTATAATTATCAATTGGGCGAAGAAGAAATGGATAATGGTGTAACGAGTAGATCTCGCCATGCAGCGCCCGCCTTTGGAATAACGTCACTCACCTATCAGCGAGAAAAGTTGACGCTTCAATTCTATGTAATGTACAATGCCGAAGTAAGCTTTGAGAATTTGAATTCCGAGGAACAATTGAAAGAAGTGATATACGCTCAAGATGCGAACGGTAATCCCTATTCGCCATCATGGTATACTGTGAATATGAAAGCGATGTATCAGTTCCATCCAAATTTCTCTATTAGCGGAGGCGTAGAAAACATCACCGACCAGCGCTACCGTCCCTACAGCTCTGGCCTCGTCGCCCCCGGCCGCAATGCGGTGCTCGCCCTGAGAGTGAACTTTTAGAAAGAACAGGAAATTCGGAATTCAGAATTCAGAATTCACAATGGTATTAATAGCCTGCCCATTCATGGGCAGGCCGAGGCACCGCTAACTAGTCACTAGTATCTAGTCGTTAGTATCTATTAAAGTCGCTTTTTCCCTATCTTTGCCCCCGTTCTCTCAGGGGTGTCCGTTTAATGCGGACTGAGATTATACCCTTTCCCAATTCATTTTGGGAGGAACCTGGGCGGGTAATGCCGCCAAGGGAAATTAGTTAGTTAAGCCTCCTCTAACCCTTGGAGGAGGAATTGATTAACATAAAATATTTTTTAAACATGTTACACAAATTAGCCGTTACGGCTTCGTTTTGTGCCGCTACAATTTCATTGCTGGCTCAAAACACCACACCTACCGACACGACCGGTAAGGACCTCAACGCTGTTGAAATCATTTCGACAAAAGCTGATGCACGAACGCCCATGGCCTTCACCAACATCAGCAAAGAACAAATCGAAAAAATCAACTATGGCCAAGACATTCCTTACATCCTGCGCGAAGTGCCATCGCTCGTGATGACATCCGATGGCGGAACAGGAATAGGTTACACAGGCCTTTGGTTGCGCGGTAGCGATGCTTCACGCATCAACGTTACCATCAACGACATTCCGCTCAATGATCCAGAAAGTCAGCAAGTCTTCTGGGTCAATCTTCCTGACTTTGCAAGCAACACCGACGACATTCAGGTACAGCGTGGCGTCGGTACTAGCACCAATGGTGTGGCTTCCTTTGGTGGTACCATTAAAATGGGAACCAACAAACTCGAAACGAAGCCTTATCTACGCCTCAACAATGGATTCGGAAGCTTCAACACACTGCGCAATACGGTCGCCTTTGGTACTGGATTGCGAAGCGACCGTTTCTTACTAGAAGGCCGTCTCTCACGCATCGCATCCGACGGTTACATCGACCGAGCAACCGCTCGGTTGGCTTCCTATTTCCTTACGGGAGCTTATGTTGGAGAAAAGACCACCGTTAAGTTGACCACGTTCGGCGGACAGGAACGCACCTACCAATCGTGGTATGGTACGCCAGCTTCCAGACTTTCTGGTAATAGAGATTCGATGCTCGTATTTGCCGGAAATAATGGCCTCAATGAAGCGCAAATTCAGAACCTTCTTAATAGTGGTCGCACTTATAATTTCTACACTTATGAAAATCAAGTGGATGATTATCGTCAAACGCATTACCAGCTTCATTTGACACATATTTTCAATCAGCGTCTCACCATGAATGCAGCGCTTCACTATACCAAAGGACTAGGATTCTTTGAAGAATTTCGGGAAGATGAATCTTTTGAAAGATACGGACTCATTGCCCCGAATGACTCTTTGACATCCACTGATATCATCCGAAGAAGATGGTTGGACAATCACTTCTACGGTGGAACATTCTCTGTTGCATATAAAAAATCCAAATTTGATGTAACACTCGGAGGTGCCGCCAATCAATACATTGGTGATCATTTTGGCGAATTGATATGGTTGCAATTTGCAGGAGATGTTGCAAAAGATTTCAATTACTACCGCGGTGAAAGCACCAAGAATGATGGGAATCTTTATGCACGTTCGAACTACCGTTTCGCAGATAAATTTAATCTCTACGTGGATGTTCAAGGACGTATGGTGCAATATATCACGAAAGGTATTGACAATGACTTGCGCGCCTACGATGTGAATGATGAGCTTTTCTTTTTCAATCCAAAAGCAGGACTTACGTTCAATAGAAATAAAAAAGAGCAAGCATATTTCAGTGTAGCCGTTGGTAATAAAGAACCCAACCGCAACGACTACGTAGATGCGCCCGCAGGAGTAATACCACGACCCGAATCAATGATTGATTTTGAAGGAGGCTATGCACTCACCGGTGAAAAAATTAATGCTCGCATCAATTTTTACTACATGCAATACAAAGATCAATTGGTGCTAACAGGCGAACTCAACGACGTGGGGGCGCCTTTGAGAATGAACGTTGACAATAGTTTCAGAAGAGGTATTGAATTAGAAATTGCATATCGTCCAATAGAAAAACTACTTATTTCCGGAAATGCAACGTTCAGTCAGAATAAGATTGAATCATTCGAAGAACTTCTTTATGATTACACTAATGGATTTGATATTGTCCGCATTCAACACAGCAACACCGATATCGCTTTCTCTCCCTCGGTGATTGCTGGTGGACGCGCGGAATATTTCATACACAAAAACATTAGTGTGAGCTGGTTGCCCCGCTATGTCGGTCGACAGTATTTGGACAATACTCAAAACGAATTCCTTTCTATTGATCCTTACTTCGTAAATGACATAGCAGTACGCTGGTCAAAAATTACCAAGAGGGAAAATAAAGTAGCAATTCAAGTACTCACCAACAATGCATTCAACGAGATGTACAGCAGCAATGGATATACTTTCAGTTATATATTTGATCAACGCATAACTGAACGTTTCTTCTATCCACAAGCGGGAAGATTCTTCTTACTTTCTTTTCAATTGGAGTTTTAATTGTTCGCTGCGGCTCACGAGATAAATTCCGATAAAAATCAAAATTGTGCAGGCGGCTTTACCGATGGTAAGGTCGCCTGTATAGTTTTGATCCAACCACAATGAAAAAATAAATGAGAACAATGCAGCGAGCGGTGGTTGGAAATAGACATACGCACTCGCGATAGTTGGTGTCAAAATATGTATCGCGTAGATATTTAATAAATAGGCTAAGAAAGTAGTGGCAACTATTACATAAATCACACTAAACCATTGCCAATTATCGAGAGTTTCCCAAGGCAACGACGAAACACTAAAGCCTCCAAAAGGAAATACAGCGACGAGTCCCACTGTAAATACCCAAGCGATGACAAGCATAGGTTTATACTTGGTCATCAATGGTTTTACTAATACCAGATAGAATGCATAAGAAAGCGAGTTGACAATGATAAAAAGATCTCCTTGCAAGTGCAGCCCGGAATGATCTGTTTTATTACTTAGAATTAACAGGGAAACCGCGCCTATAGCTCCGAGTGCGACTCCAAAAATCTTAACAACATTAATTTTATGTCCAAGCAGAAATGCAGAAATCACCATCACCATGATGGGATTGCTGGTCATAATGATGGAACTATTGATAGGCGATGTCAATGAGAGGCCATTAAAAAAACAAAGCTGATTGATGGCCACACCTGTAAGGCCACATAAAATGAATCTTCCCCAATCTTCTTTATCTGGAAACCTGAAACTACGAGCAGCAATCAACCAAAACAAAATGGTCGCACCGAGCACGCGTAATGTGATAAAACTATTAGGCCCTATTGGATCGGGCATCACCGACTTTGCGATGACATAATTCGCACCATAAATAACACCCACAGTGGCCAAGGCGAGATGTGCCTTTACAACAGATTGCATGGCGCTAAATTAGCTCAACGCCTACAAGAATAACAAAACAATAAAAATTACATCGAAGACTTTGCGGCAGCTACTGTCTTAGGAGCATTTCCTACAAATATCTTGTCCTCGTTGATGATAACTGGACGCTTTAAGAATGTGTATTCCTCAAGAATAAACTTTCGATACTCTTGTTCAGATAGCTCACGACTATTCAGCCCCAACTCACGATACTTCAGCGCCCTGCGGCTGAAAAGTGCCTCGTACGAGCCAGCCAGTTTTTTCATTTCCTCCAACTGCTCAGCAGTGATTTTTTGGGTTTTAATGTCTTGCTTTTCAAACCCCTTGCCCTTAGCCCCAAACTCATCTATGATCTGTTGACAAGTGCTACAATTTGCTAAATGATAGATTTTCTTCATAGCTTTCTTCATAATCTTCTTGTACAACACAAGTTTCGATATGAAAGTTCTGAACAAAAAACATCATGGATGAAATCCATATCCAAAAAATCATAAACCGGGGAGGGGCGAGGGGCGAGAGGCGAAGGGGTGGCCCTGGTAGAGACGCCATTTATGGCGTCTGACGTCAGCGAATTCGTGAAGGAATGCGATTGAAAGAGGGAGGAGGAAGAACAAGGAATAGGAGTAGGAATAGGAGTAGGAATAGGAAATAGGAAATGGGGAAAAGGGGAAAAGGGGGAACATTAATAGCCTGCCCATTCATGGGCAGGTGGAGAACAGGGGAATAGGGAGTAGGAGTAGGAGTAGGAATTGCGAATTGATTATTGCGAATTAGTCATTGTGAATTCTGAATAGAAGTAGGTGATATTACAATCGCTCGGAAATGAACCCCAACAAACTATTCAACCCATCATCAAAGCTATGGGTGTTGTCCACCACCAATTGCGCTTGCGGCTTGTAGGGCTCCAAATACAACTTTTCGGCAGGTCGAACATGGTTTTCCCATTGATAACGCACCTCATTTTCCGGATAGCCTCTTTCGACAGCGTCACGTCGAATTCTTCTTTCCAACCTGCTTTCATGATGTGCGTCCAAATAAACCATTAAATCCAACTGTTCGCGAATCTCTTCATAATGAAAGACGAACAGGCCTTCCATAATAATAACTGGGGCCGGATCGACAAAAATCTTCTTTGGAGCTAAGGCTGGATTATTAAAGTTATACTCCAGCAACTCAATCGACTTTCCTTCTACTAAACCGACCATATCACGAAAGAAATGAGCTCTATCAATAGAGGTTGGCAAATCGAAATTGGTAACTCCATTTTCATCAATCACCTGATCTGACTTGGGCAGGTAATAATTGTCCTGACTGACGAGCGCCACTTGACTCGCATCAAAACGCTCAAATATGGCGCGAAGAAAAGTTGTTTTACCACTGCCACTACCACCGGCGATACCAATTAATGTATGATTTGATTTATTCACTTTGCGGATTTCTTTTTTATTTCTTCAACCAAAATTGCTTTAGCACTATCAGGATTTTCGATTTGCAAAAATGAACCATTACCGTCCTTTGAAACAAGAGAAAGATTTTCTTTGGCAAAAGCATTGGGCTTAATCGCCACAACGCTCGTTGTATAGCCCGCTTTTGCTGCTTTCAGCACAAGCTTTCGAATACTTTTTTGATCTTCGACTGCAAATGCGCCGTCTGTAATGACGATTAACTGATTGTTGCCTGTTTCAATTTTCGATTTCTTCAACATCGTGAAACTCTTCTTGAAACCCTTTGCTCCCGATGTCTTCCCTCCTGTTTTGAGATCATTAACAGCGATGATAATCGACTCTTTCGATGTTCCAGTAGCGGTCGGTTGTATCACTTTTGCTTCATTCGCATAACTCACTATAGCCAAACGATCCACAGGACGCAAAATGCCAAGTAATTCTATGAGCGACAATTTCATTAATGAAAGTTTATCCCCTACTCCCATACTACCTGAAATATCTAAAAGAAAAACCACATTATTGGGTTTGAACTGATCAACTGAAAAAGCAGAAGTATCTCTAACAATGACCACCTCCTCATTTGGTTCAGGGGTTATCTCTACTTCAGGTTCCACAAAATTCTCATCCCGCTCTAGATAAAAAATAAATCTTGAATTCGCATTGTTGACATAACTCTGCTTGGATTCTCTTTTATAACCCTTCTTTTGTACTATTAAATCATAAAACCCTATTCGAACCTCTCGCGATACCTTTCCGTCGCTATTCGTTTTTAATTTCAATTGGATATAACCATCTTCCTCTAGTCTGAAATCCGCTTCATTAATGGGCTTTCCAGTTGCTTTGTCATAAACTTCCACTAAAAAGAAATTGCTCGCACAACAATCTGCAGCTCGAGCAGAAAAATCGGGACATGGCGTATTTCCATTCACATTTACATAAAGAACGTTGGCTGATATAGGAATTTGAATAGGCTCAGTCATACTAGCAAAATATAATTTTGCTACCTCTGAAAACTTTCCTTTGGCGCGTGGATTAAACTGAATGCGCACCACAAGTTGTCCACCAGCCTCGAGCGTTTTGGTAGAAAACTTTACTTCAAACTCATTGCTAAAATCACTTCTTAATAAAAAATCCGATATTGAGGTGTTATTCGAAATGATTATGTCAACGACTTTGTCGCTTTCCTTGGTCACATCACCAAAAGTTATCCGCGCAGGATTTGCCGCGATTTGTGCGTGTACTGAATGATTCAATAAAAGCAATACACCCAGAAGCAATAGTCCAGTCTTTATCTTATTTATTATTGGATAAAAAATCCGCAATTTTTCGATCATTTGCTAATCGGGGTATTTTGTTTTGCCCGCCTAACTTCCCCTGCGAGCGCATATAATTTGCGAAGCCTCCCTTTGGAACATCAGTTAGCACCAATGTTTTCAGTACGCTTCCCTTTATTAAATCTGAGTAGTATACATTCTTGGAAGCCATGCGTTCATTCATGAACGAAGCAATCTCAGAAATATTAGAAGGGCGCTCATCCCATTCCACAAACCACTCGTGATAAGGCATTCCACCATCTGTAGGATTTACTTGTGGAGCCAAATGGAACTCATTAATTTTTAGATTAAAACGACGCACCGCTTCCGACATCACATACTCCGCCTCTTCTGCAATGATATGTTCTCCAAAAGCGCTCGTGAAATGTTTTATTCTACCCGTCACTTTAATTTTCGGTGGTAAAAGTGAAGTGAACTTCACCGTATCCCCTATGCTATAAGCCCACAAGCCCGCATTATTGCTTAGAATAAGTGCATAATTTACTCCCAACTCCACCTCGCCTAAATGATAGCGACGAGGATTTTCATCAAAATACTCATCCGCTTTAATAAATTCAAAATAGATTCCTGAATCTACATTCAAAAGCAAACTATCATCATCTTGCGAATCTTGAAAGGCAATAAACCCTTCACTAGCGGGATACAACTCAATACTCGGAATATCAGCACCAATAAGCTCCTTAAACTTTGCTCGATATGGTTCAAAATTGACACCTCCAAAAACGAATAAATCGAAGTTAGGAAAAACCTCCCGAACGTTCGTTCGGTTGGTGTGCTCTAATAGCAATTCAAAATACATTTGGACCCAGCTTGGTATGCCACTAATGAGTGTCATATCTTGCATAGAGGTCTCCCTCACAATTGCTTTTACCTTGGTCTCCCAGTCTTCAATAATATTTGTATCATAACTGGGCATTCGATTCTTTTGGAGATAGCTCGGCACGTGGTTCGCCACAATTCCCGACAACCTTCCGTAAGGCACACCGCTGGGCAATTTTTCCAACTTAGGACTACCTTGTAAGAATATCATTTTACCATCTACAAATTGCGCCTTACCCGTTTGGGCTATGTACGCAAATAGGGCAGTGCGCGCCGAACTGATATGATTCGGCAAACTCTCTCGCGTTAACGGAATATATTTCGTTCCGCTAGTAGTACCGCTGGTCTTGCATAGATAAAGCGGCTGACCTGGCCATAGCACATCCTTTTCTCCTTCCTTAATGCGCTCAATATAAGGTATGATTTGTTCGTAATCTCGCACTGGAACAGCCTGCGCAAAATCCTTTCCGTGATGAATATGCACGAATCGATGATCCTTTCCAAACGTGGTATTTGTTGATCTACGAAGCAGATGTTCAAGCACCATGAACTGAGACATCACTGGATCTTGATAAGCCTGATAAAAAGAAGACATGGCCCACTTGGCAAGTGGCTTACTTACTGCACTTTTCAATCCCATAAACTACTTTTTCAAAAAACGTGTAACTGAAATGCCTGATTCAGTTTGTACAGACAATAAATACATTCCTTCGCTCCAATCAGCAACATCCACCGTTTCCAAAACTGAATGAACATTCGCTTTTGAATCAATCAACTTTCCCGTTACATCTGACACATTCCATGCGAGAATATCTGATGTACTTGATATCTGGAGAATATTCTCAACAGGATTGGGAAACACTAGAATACTTTCGCCTTCGTTTGCTAATCCGCTGTCTTCGACACGAATGATGTTATCACCCAAGTTCAACCGAATGATTGGAATGCGCGAAAGAGTCAAAAGCTGTGAGCTACCTCCATCAGGTAACAATCGCACCCAAGACGTATTCAAATCTGAAAGCCCGTTTAAACCGGTATAAACGTTTAGCATTCCGTTGGGACTGCCGATCGCAGCCAAATAAGCTTTTCCATCCTGTAGGATCACAGGCGAAGAAAATTCCATTGTGATCAATTGTTCTTCTCCAAACTCATTTACTTGATCAGCTAACACTGGTGTGAGCGCAGATGCCCCCACTTCGGTGAGACTAAGATCAAAGCCAAACTCGGCTCTATAAAGTTTAGCATAAATGCTGGTAGGCAAGGATGTGCCTGGACCCAAGGCTGCTGAAATGCTGTAAGCGACGTTACCAGCGTTTGGGATATGGTAAATAGTTCCTATTTCAAAGGGGGTATTTTCCTGTCCGGCCAAAGGAAGTGTTACAGCTGCTACGCTTCCTTTATCGCGAGCATAGATATCTTCTGTAATTTCAAAATACAATTCAAGTAAATCATTCGCATCATCCGTATCTGTCTGGTCTTGCGATATTTCGTAACGAACCCGGTAAAAGCCAACCTCTGAAGGCATTTGAAACGACCCAGCCCGCAACTCCAATGAGCCTAAAGGTTGAAAGTTGAAACCTTCTGTGCTGACTTGTTGCACCAAAATTTCATTGGTATTCACATTCTCCACGGTCGCTCTAAGCTTCACATCCGTTTGAGCCGCAGCTCCATTATTCACAGCCATTGCATTGAACTTAAGAAGTGGTGCTAGTTCAACGGGATATTTCGAGTATTCCATTTCTTCATATCCTGTTGGATGCTCAGGAGCAAAAAAATCAAAGTCGCCATAACTGCCACTATCCAAACGCATATCATTCTCATAAAGATTGACAACAGCAATATCATCGATCATCCAATAATAATATTGACCATCGAATACAAATCGAAGACGGACATCCGCTTGATTTGCCGCAGCGCTTCCAAGTATGACTCGCGTCTTCAAATCACGTAATGTAAATGCACCTTGAGCAAGCGTGCTCTGATACATTAATTCCCACTCACCTCCATTGACACTCATTTCCACCCGTGTCACGCTTTGAAAATTTCTATAATATTGATGAAAGTCTAATGCTGGAAACATTACTCCGGTAAAGTCAATAGATGGAATAGTCAATGTTGCCAAATGGGGCCCTGGTACAGGTCCAGAACCAATATTGGTCGTATTGCAGGGCAAACTTGGATTGTCCCAAAATGATGCATCAAAAATGATAAAGCCATTATCCACACTTTCACTTTCGATGCGCTCAGCTAACTGCGCAGTGCCCAAATAGCACAAACTCGCTGTGCCTACTGTGTTATCAGGATTTGTCGCTGGACCTCGGTACTGCCATTGCGCCACTCCACTTGTTTCAACATTGATCCAAGTCGATGGAATGCCATTGGCAAAGTCTTCCGACCAAACGATGGACTGCTGAGACAAGGCACCATTGCATAGTCCCATTAGAAGTGCTAGTATGTTCCATTTCATGGCTCCAAATTAAGCAAAAAACGCACTCCCACGAAGTAGCGTCTGCCTTGATTGTTTGTAAACACATAAGATGGATCAAAAGTCAACGCATAAGGATTATTCGAAGTAGCCACCGCAGCGCCAGACTCATCAAACAACACATTACGATCAAACGGATCATTTGCTCCCGCTATTAAAAACGGCAATCCTCGACCAGGCGTGTAATTCAGAAGGTTGCGAACGCCTCCATAGACCTCCCAACGCTTACCGATTTCCTTTCGCACTTGAATGTTTTGAATGCTCCACCATGGAGACATTTCAGGTCTTGGATCTAATTCGCTCACCAAAGGCAAACGCATAGGACTGTACAAATTACCCGTATAATCAAAAGTCAAATGGTGGCGCTCCCATTCCCAAGAAAGTGCCCACACAGCAGATAGATTCTCTGTAAAGATTTGTTGTTCGCGCGTTCCATTTTCAACGATGTCCACATCCTGATAGGTAAAGCCAAGCGAAGCGCTCCATGCCCCTTTACTCCAATCGACATTTGTGGCTACTCCCCTACTCTCCGCAAACCCGTTGAGATTTGCATAGACTATCTGTTCAGGATTCACATCGTAATCGGCTATAATTCGATTGGTGAAATGCGTGTAGAAAAGTGACGATTCCCATGTATAACGCCCACTGGAATGCTCGAACTTTCTCAAGTAATTCAACGTAAGATTGGCACTCCTCTCTGGCTGCAGCGTTTCTAAAAAAACTACGCTTCGCGCTCCCGTCAAAGCAGCATGATCTTCTGCGAATACATTCACATTTCGGAAACCTGTTCCTGCATTTAATCGAAGAATCTGATTTTCCTTTATTTTAAATTTATATCCCACGCGAGGAGTAAAAATGAGCCCATGAATATTACTTTGATCGAGTCGCGCTCCCATCAAGACTTTGTGGCGTGGCTTCACTTCCCATTCATCTTGCACAAATAGACCTGGAAGCAATATCACTTGTACTGCATTCAAGGTTTGCCCTTCCAAGACGCGCGCTGTCGCCGGAGTATTGTCGTCATACCAATTAGCACGATAAGCAATACCTGCTAATAGTTCATGTTCTTGAATATTTTTATCCCACGTCAACTGACCAAATGCCGTGCGCTGCGCACCGACATATGACATTGCACCATAGTAACTATCTTGATAATGTCCGTTCGCACTGAATGAAAAAACCAATTTTTCCGTCGTGGGTAATTCATAATTCCCAAACATTTCCCAGCGCTGCGTTAAAATACTTTCACCATAAATTACATCGCCACCGCGAAACTCCTCCGTCCAATTCATCTCGCCGCCGCGGCGATCCTCGTTGATCCATCGACCACCAATTTGAAAGATCTTATTACTTTTTCTTTTGAATGAGATTTTTTGAAAAACAGAAAATCGACGCGCAAGGCTCATATCCATGAAGCCATCATCATCATTGTCCACTCTATTATTAAAGTCAAAATAGTTGACACCAGTAGTAGCCGAAACACGCTTACCGAGGCGGTAACTACCCATAAAATCATAATTGTGTTCCAACCATGACATCGAGGAAATATCGGCACTGATCAATGGCTTTCTTCCCGCTTGTTTGGTGATGATATTAATCAAACCTCCCACGGCCTCGCTACCGTAGAGCGCAGAAGCAGGGCCTTTTACCACTTCAATCCTTTCCACCATCGACATGGGAATTCCGCTAAAACCATATACAGTTCCTAGCGCACTCACGATCGGCATACCATCGATCAATACCATTGTATTTGCCCCCTCCATACCATTGATGCGGATATCTTGAGTATTACAAACCCCGCAATTATTCTGCGTCCGCAACCCATTAATATTTTGCAATGCCTCTGCCAGATTGGGCAGAGGATTTTTTTGAAAAAAAGAAGAATAATACACCTCCACGGGAACAGTGCAACCCATTCGAGAAACAGATTTCATCGTTCCAGTTACCACCAATTCATCCAAATTGTTAGACGACTCAAACAATTCTACGACAATCGTTTCTTCAGCCGCAATCTCCTCTAAAGTCAAAGTCTTCGTCTCGTAACCCACCATAGAAAATTGAAATGCCTCGACGCCTGACTTTTGAAAAACAAAAGTAGCCACGCCATCCTGATTGGTCGTCAAGACTTTACCATCAACTTGCCTTACAATCCAAACATATTCCAGCGGCACGGCACCACTCACCACTTTGAAATTCAATACGACTTGCCCCCAAGCATTGCAAGCGACCAAAATGAAAACAAAAAACACTATCCCTCTCATCCCCTAAAGTTTTGCCCGCAAATATATAAAAGTTAGACTAATCTAACAATTATCACTAGCATACTAGCCCACTCTCATATTAGCTTATCATCATATTATCTTATTACCTTACTATATTTGCTGAATGTCTTACGACCTCACCACTACCGAAGAAAACTACCTCAAAGCACTGGTGCATTTGAGCGTGGAGAAAGGCATAAAAGATGCGGGCACGAATGAGCTCGCGGCTTTCCTAAATGTCAAACCAGCCACAGCCACTGACATGCTCAAAAAACTGCGTGACAAAAAATATGTAGATTATGAAAAGTACGGCCGTATCACCCTCACTTCAATCGGAAAAAAAATCGCCATAGAGGTAATTCGAAAACACCGTCTCTGGGAAACATTTCTTTGCGAAAAATTAAACTTTACATGGGACGAAGTGCACGAAGTGGCCGAACAACTCGAACACATTCAAAGTAAAAAACTCATCGATCAACTCGATAAATTCCTTGGCTTCCCCACCGTTGATCCTCACGGCGAAGCAATTCCGAATGCGAAGGGTGAAATGAAGATTATCAAAAAACAACCCCTCACCGAAGCCAGTATCAATCAGCTCTACACCGTTATCGCTGTGAAAGAAGACACTCAAGAGTTTCTTCAATATGCTGATAAAATTGGATGTAAAATCGGAACAAAACTCAAGGTCGTTTCACACCTCAGCTTCGACGACTCCATCGAAATTCTGATTCAAAAAGAATCAAAAATCATCTCTCGCAAATTCGCAGAGAGTGTTTTTGTAGAAAAAAAATAGAGCGTCTAAAAAAGAAAAAGTTCGACAAACAAAACTAATGTTGTTAGTGGAGTCTTATATGCTGAACCAAACACCAATACAAAACCAATCGACGCAAAGACTGCTGCCGGTGCGTTGATCCATCCTGCGAACCACGAACCTAGTGTAGCCCCAATAAAGAATAATGGTGTTACATCACCTCCACGAAAGCCCACTGCCAGTGTAAAAGCTGTCAGTAAAAGTTTAATAATCCAGTCGCTTCCATTTTGATAAAGAGTAAAAGATTCTTCAATCACAGCAACTCCTAATCCGATGTGGCGGGTAGTGCCGAGTAGATAGATCATAAGTACCAATAACACACCGCCTACCAGCACTCGCAAAAACTCATTGGTAAAAAAATGCTTCATCATTTCTGACATGCGCTGTGAGATATAGCGATAGCCCCATCCAACGAGGTATGAAACTAAAACAAACAACAGGGCAAAGAGAATCAATCTCAAAGACCACGGATCATTCAATGTATAATGATAGTCGGTGTGTTTCACTCCCAATCCCAACACGGTAAAATGCGCAATGAATGATGCTCCGATGATATACACGAGCTCCCAGCTTTTCTTTTTCCAATCATTCAGATATTCCATTGAAAATAAAAAGCCCGCTACCGGAGTTCCAAACACTGCACTGAATCCCGCCGCCACAGCACTTTGAATAATCAATTTCTTATCTTCTTTGACCGCAGGAAAGATGCCTTGCAAGTAAGCACCGATGCCGAATGACATTTGTACAGCCGTGCCTTCGCGACCAGCACTACCGCCAAAAAGATGAGTGATAAGCGTGCCGAAATAAACTAAAGGAGTGATTGAAGCTTGACCTTGCTCATCTTTGATTCGATAGGTGTATTTGATGTGCAAATTCCCGCGGGTGGCCTTCTCACCAAAATTGCGGTATAGCCAAACGATAATCAGACCGCCAAAAGGAAGTAACCAAATCAACGAGGAATTATCCTCTCTGATAGACGCAATCGCGTCCAAGGTCTTTAGAAAAAACGCCGTAACGAGTCCGCTAATAATGGCTAGAAGAAGAATTACCCATTTGGTCATACAGCAAATGTAAGAAAGCCCTTAGACTGTCATTACTATGTGATATCCTCGAAGCTGGACGTGTTGCAATTCAAACGTCATACGCCCATGTACACCGCGATAATCGGCTTTGAGCTCCTCTTGGTGATAGTGAAACGGATGCACAATAATATCTTCATTGAATTGAACGTGCTCGCCAAAGAACTTAAACACGGCTTCTTTCACGCTCCAGATAATGGTCAAATATTCGAGATAATATTTTTCCCCTTTGATCTTTTCAAGCTCACGTGTATTGCAAAATTTCCCTGCAATCTTTTCCAACTTTTCGTCTGTACCCTGGATGTCCAGTCCCACAGGATGCTCGCATATCACCAATCCTGCGAGTTCACCGCAATGGCTAATACTAATCCAACGCCCATCTCGAAGCATTGGCTTGCCGGTTGGCGCAAAATACAACTCCGCTGTAGGCGCCACAATTTTCAGCAGTATACGCGCCACCAACCACTCCCTTTTGCGCTTCTCCAACTTGATTTTTTTAAAATCCTGTTCCTCTGCCGTTGACATACGATACAACAATGACAGTTCCTCCAGCGTTTCTGTGGCTTTCCAGACCAAAAGGCGGCCAGTGTTGTTGTGATTACTTTGATAAATGAGCAGGGGCATTCGAACAAATTCAGACCGCAAGTGTATGTAGAAATGGCTATAACAACCAAAGAGTATTTTTAATACCTTTGCGCCTCGTAATCAAATGATTATTTTAACAACCAGATAAAAATGAGTACTGCAACCACTGTAAAAGTGATGAATTACAAAGTTAAAGACATGAGCCTCGCTGAATGGGGCCGTAAAGAAATCAAACTCGCTGAGGCTGAAATGCCTGGTTTGATGTCACTCCGTAAAGAGTATGGTCCAACCAAGCCATTGAAAGGCGCACGCATCGCAGGGTGTTTGCACATGACAATCCAAACTGCTGTGTTGATTGAGACATTGGTAGAGCTTGGCGCTGATGTGTCATGGAGCTCTTGCAATATCTTCTCAACTCAGGATCACGCCGCTGCTGCAATTGCTGCTGCTGGTATTCCTGTATTCGCTTGGAAAGGTATGAACAATGAAGAGTTTGATTGGTGCATCGAGCAAACGCTCTACGCATTCCCAGACAATCAACCATTGAACATGATCCTCGACGATGGTGGTGATTTGACAAACATGGTGTTTGACAAATTCCCAGAATTAGCAGCTGGAATCCGCGGTATTTCTGAAGAAACTACCACTGGTGTTCTTCGCTTGCTCGAGCGTGAAAAGAATGGTACTTTGTTGTTGCCTGCTATCAATATCAATGATAGCGTTACAAAGAGCAAATTCGACAATAAATATGGTTGCCGCGAATCATTGGTAGATGCACTTCGTCGTGCTACCGACCTAATGATGGCTGGTAAAGTTGCAGTTGTTGCTGGATATGGCGACGTAGGAAAAGGTAGCGCTGACTCACTTCGCCATGCGGGTGTTCGCGTAATCGTTACTGAAATCGACCCAATCTGCGCACTTCAAGCTGCAATGGAAGGTTTCGAAGTGAAAAAGATGGACACTGCGATTAAAGAAGCAGACATCGTAGTAACAGCTACTGGTAACTTCAATATCATCGTTGAAAAGCATTTCCGTGCGATGAAGCACAATGCTGTGGTATGTAACATCGGCCACTTCGACAACGAAATCGATATGGCTTGGTTGAACGACAACTACGGTTCTTCTAAAGACACCATCAAGCCACAAGTAGATAAGTACACCATCGAAGATAAAGATATCATCGTGTTGGCAGAAGGCCGTTTGGTGAATCTTGGTTGCGCAACTGGTCACCCATCATTTGTGATGAGTAACTCATTTACCAACCAGACCATCGCACAATTGGAATTGTGGCAAAACCACGAGAAGTACGAAAACAAAGTGTACGTTCTACCAAAGCATTTGGATGAGAAAGTAGCAATGTTACACCTCGAGAAGATCGGAGTGGAATTAGATGTGTTGACACCCGCACAAGCTGATTACATCGGCGTGAAGGTAGATGGCCCATTCAAGTCAGACGCATACAGATACTAAGATACGGAGCGACGAAGCGACGGTACTTATAGTACTTTTTACAATATCAAAACGCCCCATTGGAAACGATGGGGCGTTTTTATGTACTAAGAATTTATTATGACTAAACCTGAAGTATCTTTGATAACCAAACAGTAATCATGAATCTTCAAATTTTATCAGAACATCTGCTCGAGGAATTCAAGGCTGTATTTTTGAATAGTCTTGATTTGATTATTGATGGTTTGGACAAACTTGAAACACCTGTCGATTATTTTAGATTCTATAACTCCATTTCTACCGTATATTCTTCAAAAATAGAGGGCGAGGAAATTGACTTTGACAGCTACTTTAAGTACAAATTTCTTAACGTACATTTTCAGCCTGATTACACGAAAAAATCAGATGACTTGTTCAAAGCTTATGAGTTTATCTTCAAAAATAAACTGACATTCGAAAACTTGAAATCAGCCCACTCCATTTTAAGCGCTAATCTATTACCTGTATCGCAACAAGGATTCATAAGAACTAATCCAATGTTTGTCATTAACGCCGACGATAAAATAGACTATGTAGCCGCTGAACCACAAAAGTTGCTTGGAGAGTTAACAAAACTATTTGCTGATGTAGAATACTTGTTGAATGCTAAGCTGGATAACACCGAAGTCCTTTACTTCGCTTCATATCTCCACTTGACTTTTGTGAAAATTCACCCATTTCAGGATGGCAATGGAAGATCGGCTCGATTATTAGAAAAGTGGTTTCTTATAGAAAAACTAGGAAGTAAAGCGACGGCCATTCAATTAGAAAAGAACTACTATTTGAACCTTCAGAATTATTATTATAACCTGAAAAAAATCGGCTTGGATTACGCTCTTTTGGACTATAACAAAGCGGGGGATTTTTTATTGATGACTGCTAACGGATTGTTGACACAATAGGGAAATATTATAGGTATTAACGAAAAGCCAAATAATAATTCGAATTGAACATGAAAAAAATCAACACTATTCTTGCCATGATGAGTCTCGTGATTTCATCATACTCCCAAGGTCCCATCGCCTCAGACGAGGAAATGATCAAAGCTTTGATTAAAAATTCCTTCGATGATATTTGGTCAAAATTCGACTCCAAGAAAATTGAAGACTACCATACCAAAGACTTTCTCTTGCTCGAACATGGAGAAGTTTGGAACAATGACACCATAGCCAACTATGTGAATAAAGCGGTACTAAAAACTCCACTTCCATCGAGAGTAAATTCTTTTGAGTTTATTGATATCAAAATCTACGGTGATATAGCGTGGGTTGCCTACCACAATAAAGCAGTGATATCCTTGGATAACAAAGTTATTAGAGAAGCACAATGGCTTGAAAGTGTCGTTGCTGTGCTGACAGAAAAGGGCTGGCGCTTGCAGATGATGCATTCTACAAGGGTGAAAAAAGATTGATAGAATTAGATTCTATCTTAAACAAACTTCCCTACGATTAGCACTCCTTGCACCAAAACAAGTCCCAGCACAATGAGTCGAAAGCGATCTTCGCTAATTCGCTCTAGGATTTTTTTTCCAATAAAAGTTCCAACGAAACTCACGCCGATTAACAAAGGAATGAGATAAAGCATGGATGATGTCACATAACCTTGTCCGACATAAACTACACTTCGGCTCGCATCGATTGCCAAATCGATAAGCGCTGAGGTGACGATAAAGACTTCCATTTTCAACCTAAAAGAAGCCAATGCCATACCTCTGATGGCGCCTCCCGTTCCTAGCAAGCCCGCTAAAAAGCCCGAAATTACTCCGCCTAAAATCGCATTATTTCTTGTTGGCTTCCACTGAAAATCTTGGAACAACAACAAGAAACTACTGAGTAAAATAAGTAAAGCCCCTAGGCCAAATTCCAAATATCGTTCTTCAAATGTATTGCTCAGTAATGCTCCAATGATGACTAGTACTACGGCAGGAATTCCCATATTGATGAGTAAAAAACGATCAACACCTTTCTTAAATAAAATAATTTTGGAAAGATTGCTGCTCACATGAAACAAAGCTGTAATACCCAACACCGCTTGAAAATCCATAAAATAGGCCGCCATTGGCACAAAAAAAAGTGAAGACCCAAATCCACCGATGGTGCCTAGCACTTCCGCCAACAGGGCTAGAATCAAAAATAAAAGGAGATGTTCTATCATGTGGTAAGTCCGCATAAAGATACTAAAAACTCTTGTTCCTTTTCAGCTTAGGATCTTTCTCCAGCGTAATCTTATAATCTTCTGTATTGCCTTTAATCCGAACGTTTACATAGCGTGTACGCTCTGTCACATCCTTTCGTTGTATTTCATCCACTTGTTCTGGATCTACTTCTTCTTTCTTTCTTCCAAATAATTTCGAAGACGCCGCTTGAGTCACCATACGCCATGGAACACGGACATAGTAATCCATATTCATATCGAAATCCTGCTGTCCGCTCAACTGCATAAAACCAAGCGATGAATTGATCACCATATTCGGAATCTTCATCATACCTTTTTCAACGTCTATATGATTCGCAAGAGTGTCAAATAATACTTTGTTTAGATTCTTGTCTCCAAAGAAATCAGACATAGATTGGAGCATTGCAAAATTTTCCAATCGTCCATCCAGCACTTCCACGTCCATGTGAATTTCTGACTCATTTACAATCGGGACGAGATCCTTATGCACTCGAATATGACCAGTGATTCGGCCATCCAGCTTACCATGCAAATTTTCTTTCACTAAATAATCCTGTCCAAAATTGTCAAACTTAAACATCAACTTATCCAAGTCAACGTTCTTCACTGTCAAGTCCGGATCAATATAAATTCGGTTTGGATCGCTACCATTCAAGTAACCTTTCACATCAAATGAACCATCAGCAGCCTCGCAATAAAACTTATCCAAATAAATATAATGTTCGGGGGTAGTTCTCGCCTTCAACTTAAAATTATCGATGAGATATTTATGATAATTCAATTTATCAATGTCCACATCAAATGTCATGTGTGTGAATGGCAATTCGTAAATATTAAAGCCTCCATCGTGGTAGGAGCTGTCCACGCTGCCTGAAGTCTTGTCTGGAGCTGGTGGTAAGTTATATTTAAACAATTCATCAAAATCTAGTCGCTTTGCATACAACTCGAATTTATTCTCCTTTAACTTTTGCTTTTCATCCTTTCCAAGATAATAATGCAAGGTCGTTTTGAATTCTGAATGACCGAGCTTGCCCGAAAAATCTTCCACGGTCAAATGATCCTTTTCATAATGAACACGTCCCTTGAAATTCTCAAAGCGCAATGGATGAACTTTCATCTTCGCTTCAAAGCCCTTTAAATACAAGTCGACACTCTGCATGCCCTCATTAAAATGCAAATCAGAATATCCAGAGATTTTAAGATTATCAAATTCCTCGTGGCGGTAATCTTCTGGAACAAAATTCTCCCCATTGTAAGAGAAAATGTCTTCAAGTAATAATTTCTTTGAGTCAAGTGTAAACTCCACCCTTGTATCTCCTTTAGGATGTTCTGCAAACCACAAATCGTAATGCTGAAGTCTCCCTGAAAAATGAAAATCACTTTTATCGATAAGGCCCTTGAAATCAATTACGCGAAAGTCTTCCTCTTCAATGTACACATCAGCATGAAAATCATGAAGTGTATGGGGATAATTGGAGAGATCAGCAAACAAATTATCAATAAAGAATTCTCCAATAGGCAGATTGGGTGACTCCGTGATTGCTTTTGCACTCGAATTGAAATGAAGTCCAAGAGACAAATTCTTTATTTGCTCATTAAAGGAAGTGGCCGTGTCAGCCCCTGTCAGCTCATACAAATCTAAGTACTTACTCTTGATATCTAATTTGGTCGTTACGGGCAAATCAGTGTGGTGAATAATTGCCGGAAGATCGCTTACTGTGCCTTTGATAGAAACATCCGATTTACCTATAAGGACATTGCAATAATCAATTGTAGCCTCGTGGCCGTTCATCTCGGCATACATGTCCACGTCCTTAATAGGCAGCTTGCTTGTCCCTTTACCAAAACTCAAATCAGTAATTTTCAATTGTGTAAAGTAGGACTCATTAAGCTTCTCAATGCTTTTCTCCGGACTCTCTAAATCGATTATATCCCTAAAGTTCATCGTCAGTTCTATCTTGCCCATTAAATCATAGAGGTCAGTCAAACCAAAGAATTTCGCAAAGAAATTCAGGTCGAAATCAGATTTCAATTGAAGGTTGATATCCGGTGACTCAAAATTTTTCACCACCAAATCACCTGTAAATGTTCCCGCTTCTGGTCTTGCAGAGAAGTCCTTTATTCCAAACTCCATCGTGCTTGGATTTCGCTTTTCACCATTCGTAAAATATCCAGAGAAATTTAGCTGATCAACTTTCTTGTCAACATCTGTATTCTTAAAAAAAGCTTGTTCACAACCAAAACGTGCATTTACGGCGGGAGCGTGTCCATTGGTGCTCTTACCAACTATCGTTGCTTCAAAAAAGATTTTGCCTTTGTTGTCATATTTCTTAAGAGTCGGCTCCAAATCGGTAGGCGCCATGGCCATGAATAAATCAAAGTTGGATTTATTACCATCAAATTTCAAATTCAAATTAGCATCGTCCTTGAAATTCACAGAACCCTCCATATTAAATTCAGCTCCTTGCAATTTTGCAGTCGTTGGCTCAATCACCAATAAATCCTGTGCCTTTAGATAATTCAGTTCGGTATCAAACTCAAAATTCTTCCTCTTTATCGCAGTAGAATCTCCGCCCATAAGAAGACTTAAATTGAAATCAGCATCAAGTCCTATCACTACTTTATCTGCGTTGGTTTTAAAGCGTGTTTTCGCCTCGTCTACCAACACATCTACTTTCATCTTACTTTCTACATTCAATTTGGTCAAGTGTATGTTGGATAGAATAACACTTTTCAAATCGAGATGAAATTCCTCCTCGACACTTTCTACTGGCACCACAGGTTCAAATGCATTTGCTAAATTGAATGTGCCGTCACCATATTGTACAGCATCTATATGTCCATTGACGAGTTTAATCTTCTTTATTTCCATCTGACCATTCAGGATAGTCAACAAATCAAAACCTACATACACATCCTCAATGTCAAGAATAACAGTGGCAGTATCTGACTTTGATTCTTTAATGGACAAATTTTCCAAATCAATACTGATGTATGGGAAATTCTGGAATAATGAAATATGTGAGCCCGTCAATTTGACTTCACCTTTAAAGTCAGCATTAGCCTTTGTGAGTAGCTCTTGAACGATTTCGTCTTGTCTTGAATACAACACACCTATGGTAGCTCCCAAGGCTGCAATTAAAACTAAAACTATAATTCCGATCCACTTAAAAATCTTTTTCATGTATTCGTAATAATAAAGTAGTACAGTGGCATTCCAGCAGTGATATTAAAAGGAAAAGTAACTCCTAGCGCCATCGGAATATACAATCCAGGATCCGCTTTCGGAGCAGCCAAATTCATGGCGGCAGGCACAGCGATGTACGATGCACTCGCAGCCAGTATTGAGAAAATAAAACGACTTCCTTCGTCGCTCACCACAAACAAACTTAAATAAGCGACAGCACATCCATTTACCAGTGGAATGAGTATACCCATCACAGGAGCGTACCAACCGTATTTACGAAATGCTGCAAATCGGCGAGCCGTAGCCATACCCATCTCTAATAAGAAAATCGCCAAAAAACCCTTGAAAATGTCGGTAGTAAATGGTTTAATACCTTCCGCTTGCTTGCTATCTGCAATAATTCCAATAACCAAACTTCCTAATACCATCAAAACACTACCATTGGTGAATGAATGCCTCACGATCTCCCGAATGTTCGTTCGGTCTTTTGACTCTGCATCATATTTCATGATGAGAATAATACCCACTATAATAGCAGGCGATTCCATGAGTGCCATCACAGCAACCATGTGCCCACCAAACGTTATTCCTTGTGCTTCGAGAAAAGAGACTGCTGCTACGAATGTCACAGCACTGACGCTCCCGTATGCTGCAGCCACCGCTCCAGCATCACTGACATTCATTTTTCTTTTTAGTAAAAAAAATACATAGTACGGGATCGCAGCGCTAATCAACAATCCGAAGAGCAATGAATAAACAATTTCCATCGTGAATTCATGATGCACCAATTCCTGACCACCCTTAAAACCAATTGCAAAAAGAAGATAGAGGGAAATGAATTTCGTTGTTGTAGGAGGTATCTCCAAATCACTTTTCACCAACGCCGCAAAAATCCCCAAAAGGAAAAATAGCAACGTTGGATTCGTAATATTGGAGATAAGCAGTGATATATCCACGAGAATACTTTTCCCGCAAAAATAATCTGTTTAGGTCAACTAACTTCTTTTCGGTTGACCTGAACTTTTATCACCTTTTTTCTGGTTGTTTCTACGAAAGTGAAACGGTTTTTTCGCTTTAGGTTTCGATTGATTGCTCTTTCGCACCTCCTTGGTGATGGCCGCTTCCGAAGGCTTGTAACCCTCCGAGTGAAACGGATGATCACGTTCGATTTCGATGTTCTTTCGAATCAATTTTTCAATATCACGCAAGAAAAGTCGCTCTTCCGTATCCACAAATGAAATAGCCGTGCCCTTGGCTCCTGCCCTACCTGTGCGACCGATGCGGTGTACGTAAGTCTCTGGAACATTAGTGAGTTCGTAATTGATCACATATTCCAATTCATCCACATCAATACCGCGTGCAGCAATATCTGTGGCCACCAATACGCGCGTCTCCTGCGACTTGAAATTATTAAGCGCGCGTTGACGGGCATTCTGGGCTTTATTACCATGTATGGCTTCAGCCTTTACATTTACTTTTTGTAAGACTTTCACCACTTTATCCGCTCCGTGCTTGGTACGCGTAAATACCAATACCGACTTGATGTCTTTATTCTTCAAAAGCTCTATCAAAAGCGAATTCTTATCCGCCTTTTCAACAAAATAAACTTTCTGTTGAATAATATCCACCGTAGACGACACGGGAGTGACCGTGACACTCTTGGGATGATGCAAAATAGTCTGCGACAACTTCACAATCTCCGGTGGCATGGTAGCCGAGAAAAATAAAGACTGACGCTTGGCCGGTAGTTTTACCAACAAACGCTTGACGTCATGGATAAAACCCATATCAAGCATGCGATCAGCCTCGTCGAGTACAAATATCTCAACGGCATTGAGAGAAATTATCCCCTGATTCATAAGGTCGAGCAATCGCCCTGGTGTGGCTATCAATACATCCACTCCAGCTCGCAAGGCATTTACCTGCGGATTTTGATTGACACCACCAAAAATAACAGTGTACTTGAGGTTGGTGTGTCTTCCATATGCTTTGAAACTATCTGCGATCTGTATCGCCAATTCCCGCGTGGGAGTGACGATAAGGGTTCGGATATTTCTTTTCGCCTTTGGAAAATAATTATCTGATAAAAGTTGAATAATCGGCAGAGCAAATGCCGCTGTTTTTCCTGTGCCTGTTTGTGCACAGCCCAATAAGTCTGTTCCTTCTAAAATGATTGGAATACTTTGTTGCTGAATGGGGGTTGGCTTCGTGTAGCCTTCTTCTTGCAAGGCCTTCATAATAGGCTCCGCAAGGTTCAATGATTCAAATGACATGTAATAAAAAGCAAATGCAATTAAAAAAGAGACCGACAAGCCTACTCCTGCATTTTGGCGCAAGATACGACTTTTATTTTTGACCCCTGCAAATCAAGAGCGTACGCTCCATTTCAGAGCGTACTTCATCTGTATTCACCAATAGCAAAACACGCTTGACAATATCTTCCGCTTCGTCGCATCTCTCGGCCATTGATAGGCATTTTGCGAGGTTGTGCAAGGCACTATAATCTTCCATTAAACTCAAGCTCTTGTAATAAGAAGAAATTGCCTTTGACAATTCCCCTTCCACTTTAGGGGAGTCCAAGTCTTGAATATTTAAATAATAGGTATAATGATTAAAAGCCAAATCTTGGAAGTACCTGTACAAATTTTTGGCGATGATAGTGGTATCGAGTTTCAACAACAGATTCCTTTCCTTTAAAACTGTCACTGTATCAATTACACCGCAAGCTAAGGTCACAACATCTCCCTTATAGTAGAGATAATCATTCGCTGCATAATATTCTCCATTGTATTCTTTCACTCGCTCCAACTTCACTTTGGTCAATCCTTTTCTAATAAAATTCAATTGTTCTGCCGCCGCGTAAGACAAATCAATCATACGCGTACTGCTTTGCGGCAAGCGATCATTCACCTTAACTATTACCACACTATCATTGCTTAGATTGGTCACTCTCAGCAATGTCCCAAAAGACAAATTTTTATGCGCTGCGGTTAATTTCTTTTGACTAAAAATCTCTCCACTCGAAGTCTTTCGTCCTTCGAATTTATTCGCATAATAACTCGCCGTGCCCTCTTGCGCCAACAATGAGCAGGTTATTAAAATGAAAATCAGTGCGATTACATTTTTCATCATACCAATATACTAATTTTAGCCACACATTTCACCACATCCCATGAGAGCAGTGATTCAGCGCGTAGGTTTTGCACAACTCCACATCAACGAGCAGTTGCACAGTGATATCGAAAAAGGTATGATGATATTGCTGGGTATCGAAACAGAAGATAGCCCAACAGACGTCGACTATCTTGTAAACAAGATCAGTCAGATGCGCATATTTAATGATGAAAATGGGAAAATGAATTTGGCTCTTAAAGACATTGGTGGTCAATGCATGATTGTAAGTCAATTCACACTTTACGCCGACACGAAAAAAGGAAATCGTCCTTCATATATCCGCGCGGCACGTCCAGAACAAGCTATCCCTTTGTACGAATCATTTATTCAAAAAATGAATGAAGCCCTTCAGATCACTTGTGCTTCCGGCGTCTTCGGAGCAGATATGAAGATAACGCTGATGAATGATGGCCCAGTTACCATTATCATCGACTCCAAGGAAAAATAAACTAGGCCACAGACAGCTCCAAGACTTGATTCCAAAGGTTCTTACGCATCTCTAATGCTTTCATCACTGCTTCCTCTGCTTCCGCCCATTTTGAGGCGTCTTCTCCACAAAGTAATTCTGTCATTCGCAACGCCAAGTGACTGTGATGATCTCCGTCTACTTCGATATGGCGGTCGAGATAATATTTGAATTTAGAAATTTGATTCGGAAAACGCTCATTGAGGTCATTGACCAACGAAACGAACATTCCGGGAATCAAATCCTCGCGTCCAAAAGTAAAGACCGCGGCATGGACATGAGGTTTATTCGATTCGATAACATCAAATGTAAACCGAACGAACGCTCGGGCGCCATCAGAGACATTCGCAATATTTAAAGCCTCATAAACGGGAATACCCTTTCTAATATTCTCAATAAATGACTCTATACCTCCGGTATTCGCACCGGCTTGCTTCATTGCTTGCAAGTACATTTCAAAATGACTCATAATCACGCCATCCTGATCCACATCCGACTCCTCACCCAGCACAATTTCATTGATCAATTGACGCGTCTCCGCATCTCCCACTGGTATCCAAGGAAGATTTACGCATGTAAGCTCACGTTGAAGCACTTTGAGCAAGGACATAAAATCCCAAACCGCAAAAACATGCACTTCCATAAAGCGCTGCACATCCTCGATCGTCTTAATTTCCGCGTATACCGGATGTTTGATAATATTTTCCCTCACATCGGCAATGGCCGCTTGAATGTGCGCAACATGCGAATTCATATCTTTGACTATTTGGTGGATGCAAAGATAGCACTGCTATTACTTGAACAATACAGCCAAAAAAGCAAAAACCATCTCAAAACAAGAGTAAACTAGGCCTCTGTGATGGAGCTATACATCAGTTTTTCGACCATGGGAGGAATGGGTAGTAGGCCAAGCTTGTAAGCACCTTTGACGGCATCCCCATCCGAATTGATGATGTGTTTCTCTGAACGAGGCTCCCACGTCTCCAATGCATCTGCAATGCGCGTTCTAATTGATTTTGAAAAACAGTCAGCGACAGTCTTCTCCATTAAATCTGGTTTTAAGCCGCTGTGTTGTTGCATTTTTTCACTCACACCATTGGCGATGGCCTTATTCCGATCAGTCTCGATGCGCTCATTCAAAAACATGATATACTTCGGTTGCAGACCTATGAGCATACAATTCAACAAATAAAGCATCGCATTCATCATCATCGACTGATTGGGTGAGGTCACGAATTGCGGCTGCACAAAATGATGTTTGGTACTATCCAAAACGGTCCAACGATCCAGGTGCATTGTGGGCTTGAGCGTATGATCTGCCGACGAATCGTGACATAGATAACAACGCTTTTCCACCATCACATACTCCATTTCTCTTATTTCTGGAAACTTGCTAATCGCAGTAGATAGACGATATCGGATGAGGTAATGATCATCGTTTGCTCTAAAAACGAATCCGGGTACTCCTAAAACGATGTACGCCAGATTGCCCCATCGCAAAGTGTGATACACATCCGCAGGATGATGCAGCCCTCCCTCGGGCATCAGCGAATACAAACGCTGCACATTGAATTCCTCTGGTGGAATGCCCAAGATGGAATACACCTTGTCGCTCACATACGTATAGGAAGCAGATGGAATATCATAAATGGTATGAAACTCATTGGTGCCAAAGTTGAAATTGTCCATAGACACTTTCACCTCTTCAATGGGTTTCCCTGTGTGATAAGTTCCCTTGGCTTCGCTCACGAATGATTTTGCCAATTCTGGAAAAAAACCATTTCGTTTTTTCTGAATGGCCGTGATATTCTTCATCACGGCAGACATCACGTCTTTATCTTGCGTGAGGCCCACATTTTTACCTTCTTTGGTAAATGGTAAAGAGAGAATCAATGATTTCCAGGTGGGATACATCAATTTTTCACCGACCCGGGGAGAGTAGATACGATCTGTCATTTTTCTTAATTCGTAAAAGGCTTTCTTGAATGTTCGTTCAGTGGAAACGAAAATAAAACAAGCTTCATTTCCCAAGCAAATTTTCGGAGTAAAAAATGCCCTTTATTCGAATTTTACGAGTTTTTTCAAGCAACCTTTCCGTTTTTCAATAGTCTTTTGAGTAATTACAACGCACTTAAGATTATAACGATATTGACAGAGTGCTGCCTGCTTCTCCAAAAGTTGAAAGCATTCGTCAAGATTTCATGATTTCCTAAACAAACAGAAAGCCCCCCGATCGACGGAGGGCTTTTTGTTTTCATAAAAAATCACTTTATCACTCCGCCTTCAAAAGGAAGTAATTCTTCTTTCCTCTCTGCAAGAGCACATATTTATTATGAATCAAAGCTTGCGCGTCCACGATGGTGTCTGCCGTCACTTTGCTCTTGTTGATGCTGATGCTGTTTTCTTGCAGCGCTCTGCGTGCTTCGCTATTGCTCGGCAAAAATCCACTTTTCACCAAAACGTCTACGATGCCAGCGCCTGCTTCAATGCCGCTGCGCTCGAAGTTGCCTTGCGGCACTCCTTCAAAAACATCCAGCAAATCACCCTCACTAATGCTGCGCAAATCTTCTTCGGTAGATTTTCCAAAGAGTATCTCCGAAGCGGCCTGCGCTGCTTTCAAATCATCATGGCTGTGCACGCGTGCTGTAATGTCTTCGGCCAAGGCCTTCTGCAAGACGCGGCGGCCAGGGTCTTGATTGTGCTCAGCTTCCAGTGCTTCCACCTCTTCCTGCGTTTTCAATGTGAAGATTCGGATATAATTGCTCACATCAGCATCAGTAGCGTTGAGCCAAAACTGATAAAACTTATAAGGACTCGTGCGCTTTGGATCGAGCCACACATTGCCTCCTTCCGACTTTCCGAATTTGGTACCGTCGGCCTTTTTAATCAAAGGTGTTGTCAATGCAAAAGCCTCCCCTGCATCCATTCTGCGAATCAGTTCTGTGCCTGTGGTAATATTTCCCCACTGATCGCTGCCGCCCATTTGCAACATCACACCATGATTTTTCCATAAATAATAAAAATCATAGCCTTGAATGAGCTGGTACGTAAACTCCGTAAAACTCATTCCCTCACGATCCTCACCAGTGATGCGACTCTTCACAGAATCCTTAGCCATCATATAATTCACTGTGAGGCGCTTGCCCACATCACGAATGAAATCAAGGAATTTGAATTCCTTAAACCAGTCATAATTATTTACAATGGTAGCCGAACGCTCACCGCAATTAAAATCCAAGAATTTTTCCAATTGCTTTTTCTGACACTCTTGATTATATCGCAATTGGTCTTCTCCTAATAGATTGCGTTCAGCAGATTTGCCAGATGGATCTCCAATCATTCCTGTAGCTCCACCAATCAATGCAATCGGTGCATGACCGCATTGCTGGAAGTGAAGTAGTGTCATCACTTGCACAAGGTTCCCTACTCCCAATGAGTCTGCCGTTGGATCAAATCCAATATAGCCTTTTGTCAAATGCTTTTCTAAATGTTCTGCCGTTCCTGGCATGTGATCCTGAAGCATTCTTCTCCAGCGCAATTCTTCTATAAAACTCTTATTCATGGCGCGAAAATAGGCTTTTTAAAAAATATCTTTTAAAACTTCCAATTGAATTCCCCTCGAACCTTTGATTAAAATAGTGTGACCTTCCAATTCCAGAGCAGACAGATATGTACGAGCAGCATCTTTATCAGCAAAAGCTATAAAGTCATCAGCAGTAGCCACTTCCGCAAAAACAGACCCCACCAGTACTCCATTCAACCCGAGTTCCTTTGCTTTCTGAATCATACTGCGATGTTCAACAGGACCCTCCTCTCCCAACTCCCTCATATCGCCCATCACAAAGAATGTTTTTTCGCCTTGCTTGCTCAAATTAATCAGCGCATGTTCCATGCTGCTGGGGTTGGCATTGTATGCATCCATGATGAGTGTGTTGCGCTCTGTTTTTACAACTTGCGAGCGATTATTGTCTGGATCATAGGCTTCCATGGCGGCCACTTGATCATTAAAATCCACTCCAAAGAATCTCCCCACAGCCGCTGCACTTGCAAAGTTGTACAAGTTATAGGCACCTGTCAACTTAGAGTTCACTATTGCCTTTTTTCCATTCACTTCATATTCAAATACCAAGTATGGATCTTCTTTTACTATTCGCAATGACATTCCCCCGCTGTTAAAGCCATAGGGAATGATACTCATGCCCATTGAAACTTCTGTGAGATTTTCAAGCTCCACGTTCACAAAAACCTTCCCTCCATTGGTATTTACGAAGTCAAACAATTCCTTCTTTCCCTTTTTCACTCCTTCTACTCCACCAAATCCTTCCAAATGCGCCTTTCCAATGTTGGTGATGAGTCCGTAATCAGGTGAGGCGTACAAACAATATGATTCTATTTCTCCTTGATGGTTGGCCCCCATTTCGATTACCGCGAATGTTGTATCCTCGGGAATCTCTAGTAAGGTGAGTGGAACGCCAATATGATTGTTGAGATTACCCCGCGTAGCATAGACCTTATACTTTTTCGAAAGCACTGCTGATACTAGTTCTTTGGTTGTTGTTTTTCCATTGCTTCCGGTAATGGCCAAAAACGGAATAAAAAAATGCTCACGATACATGGCAGATAGATCCTGCAATTCTTGTAGAGCATTCTCGACGCGCACCAGACGTGCGTCTTCAAATCCTGGATCTTCGTCCACTACGGCATAGTCGCAGCCAGCATCCAAGGCTTGTTTGGCAAATTGATTGCCATTGAAGCGCTCTCCTTTTAAGGCAAAATAAATCGCATGGGGTGAAATCTTGCGTGTATCTGTTGTGACCGCACGATGTTTTAGAAAATGTTGAAATAGGGTATCTAACATTTTTCAAAAATAGGATTCAGAATGCAATGAAAAGAAAAAGGCTGCTCCTTTTGAGAACAGCCTTTTCTTTATAAATCAATTCAGGAAAATTATCTGTCGTTACGAGCTCCGAGACCAGTAGGGCTACCTACGCGTGTCATAGCGCAACGGAAACCGAGTGTCGACATCGAACGGCGCTCATCAAGGAATCTGCGGGTACCTGGAATAGTATAATATGCACGATCTCTCCAGTTGCCGCCCTTGTACACACGAGCGCGGTTGTTGATGAGTGTTGTTTGACCCCATTCATACATACGGTTGTTGTCCGTTTCAAAAGATGCATCGTTGTATGAGTTCGAGCTTGCCCAGTCACCATCTTTAAAGTCGATGTTGTCTGCTTTGCGATAGTTGCGACGGTCAATATTCTCTTCCATCGTTACATCTCTCATTCTCATATCACCGGCGGTATTTTCGATATAGTCAGCGATACCGTCACGAAGGTCTGGAGCGATTGGTGATTCAGAGTTTGTCACCAAATCCATTACTTCTTGCATCAAAGCTTGTGCATCATCAATTTTTCTTTCGCGTTCTTTTTCTTTTGCTTGATCAATCTTCTGCAGGCTTTGATCAATCAAGGTCAAATCTGCTTCTACCAACTTTGGACCTGCCACTTTTTGATATTCAGTGATAAAGTATTGCACACCTTCGATATCATAAACCGTGTAGTCATATTTATCAGACACTGTACCATCACTGTTCAATGTTTTCGTCTGATACACATTACCACGGAAAGGTCTAAAGTCTGACTTATCTTCTGGCGAAAGTGGGCGATAAACGTCCATTACCCATTCTGAAACGTTACCTGCCATATTGTACAATCCGTAGTCGTTTGGAGGATAGGCATAAACCAAGCTAGTGATTTCAGCGGCATCATTGAGATAACCAGCCGTACCCATGTAGTCTCCAGAGCCTCTCACAAAGTTTGCACGGATAGTACCGAAGAATTTACCGCCATTGTCGTCATTACGAACATAGTGACCATTCCAAGGGTAAGCGCGGCGGTCGGTGATCAATTCTTGATAAGAGTTACCAATCAAGCCAAGCGCTGCATATTCCCATTCTGCTTCAGTGGGCAGGCGGTAGCGAGGCAAAAGAACGCCATCTTCAACTCGTACGTTTCTAAATTCTGAACCTGCCTTTGGATTAAGGTTTTTCACACCATCAGCTGCTTTTTCACCTTCATATTGTCCATTGAGATATGCATCTGTGGTAAAGTGGTCACCATCCGACTGTGCTTGAGGGTTGTGTACCAAAAGACCTTCACGGATGAGGATCAATTCGTTTACGCGGTCTGTTCTCCAAGCGCAATAGTCATTTGCTTGTAACCAGTTCACACCAACTACTGGGTAGTCGCTATAAGCAGGGTGACGTAAATAATAATCTACATAAGGCTCGTTGTATTCCATTTTTTCGCGCCATACCAAGGTATCTGGTAGCGCCTTATTGATGATTTCTGGATATGAATCACCGTATACCATACCAAGCCAGTAGAGGTAATCTCTCCAGTATTGGTTAGTAACCTCTACCTCATCCATGTAGAATGAAGATACCGTTACGCGGCGAGGGATGTTATCCCAAGTGAAGTTGACATCATCTTCAACACGACCCATAGTGAAAGTACCACCTTCGA
>JBILSZ010000019.1:0-37046 GCA_044371755.1 Flavobacteriales bacterium
TACGCAATTTTTAATGAGTACATGACATGGGCAATATTTATTCTTTACGCGAAGGATAAATACGCTCATGAAGATTTTTTGCTGATTAAAAAAATGGTCGAAGACATGATGGTGGAATACAGAGGCTTCCCAAAGTTTAGATGGTTTTCCGATCGTCTTCTTGAGTTATATACCTCAAAAAGCCATGATATACGTGTCTCAGATCTTTTTCTGCCCATGATGGAGGCTAGTGGGGTAATAAGATAATAAGATAATAGGGTAATAAGATAATAGGGTAATAGGGTAATAGGGTAATAAGATAATAGGGTAATAAGATAATAGGGTAATAGGATAATGGGATGGAGGGGATTTGAACAAAAGCTTGGTAAGAGGTATTATAACCATATACCATTAACTAAATGTAGGTTATGCTTCCAATCCGGCGACTTGAAAGAATTTACACGGCTCTTTTAACGGATGGGGTGAGAGGTCGAATCGAGAAAATAATTCTGAGTATAGCGATTATAAGCTTTATTGCTCACCTTGCTATCATATACCTTGTAAGCTTTGAAGTGGTTGATTTCACTAGTAAATCAGACCTCCTTAACAATCCTATAGCGGCTATTTATACGCCATTTTCATTCATTCTTCTATATGAAGTGTATTTGCTCATATTCTATCTCCCACGCTCATTTACGACATATATAGGCAAACAATACGAAATCATCACGTTGATTATTATTCGTAGAATATTTAAGGATTTGTCTAATCTCGATCTGCAAGGTGACTGGTTTAGGGTAAAGTATGATCTACAATTTACTTATGACCTAATCACCGCCATCGTCATCTTCGCTCTGTTATTTCTATTTTACAAGCAAAGCAAAACAGAACAAGCGCCGAGGATAGAACCCGAGGGTGGTTCTAATGCATTAAGAAAGTTTGTTAGAATAAAAAAGGGAATTGCACTTTTGCTCATGCCCATATTCATTGTGCTTTCCATTTATTCATTTACCGCATGGGCAATGGGCGTGTTTCAACCAACAGATAGCTATTCAAGTTCTTTTAATAATATTAATAATATTTTCTTCGAGCAATTCTTCAATGTTTTGATTTTCGCTGACGTACTCGTTCTTCTGTTTTCTTTTTTTATCACCGATGAGTTTTATAAGGTGATTAGAAATTCAGGCTTTATTATTTCGACTATATTGATTCGAATTTCATTTTCTACCACAGGACTCACCAATAATGTCTTAATCATTTCAGCAATAGTTTTTGGGTTATTGGTTTTGTTTATCCATAATAAGTTTAGGACTATTGCAACTTAATAGCTAGATTAAACGGTACGTTCTCTTCAATCGATAACGCAGCGGCTTCGCATTCGGAATTCGCAAAGAATAATTCGCAATTCCAAACTCTCTCGTTCTGCCCCCCCCGTCCCCGCCTTTTCCATTATTTGGAAGAAAATTCCATATTTTGGAAAGATTTTCAGTTGGGGAAAAATATATAGGGTTGATTTTCAGGTACTTTTTGGGTGAAATGGCCGCTGGCACGACCTTCGTAAATGGCGTGTAGGATTTTTAAAAATGGAAAAAGCACCGCTCAATAAAGTATTCATCGTGGACGACGACAATTTCAATTTGTCGTGGTATGCAAAGCACGTGAGTGATTTGGGGCGGTATGCTGTTTCAATTTTTGACAACGGTCACGAGCTTCTCAGTGCATTAATCGACAAGCCTCATATCATCTTCTTGGACCACAACCTAGGAGTGATGACGGGGATCGAATTACTCAAGAGAATCAAGCGATTTGATCCTAGTATCGTGGTCATCTTCATTAGCGGACAAGATGATATGCAAACCGCGTTGAATGCACTGAAATTTGGAGCCTTCGACTATATCATAAAGGGCAGTGGCGACCTCGAACGGATTACTAATGTATTGCTGCGAGTGGAGGATGCTCGCAAACTGAAGCCAAGAAGAAACAATGATTTTATGTCATTTATAGCTCATGTGTTTGTTTGATGATGGCAAGAGATTAGAATTGAAATAATTGAGATGATTTTTCCAGAAAATGGAATTTCGACTTTAAAGTGTTGGTTAATAATTAAATACGGTTAAGAGGCATCGTGGTTGTTGCCTTAAAGTGGTTAAGGTTATGAAATGACTTCAAAAGGCATTTGACCCTGTGGATGTTGTGTCAAACCTGTGTGAAGGAAGTCCTGTTTGCCCTTGTACTGTTATATGCCCTGTTTATTTTTTGGACAGGGCTTCTCTCCCAACAGTACTTGGGCGCGTCAGGCTTTTTGGGTATGAGGTGCAAAATCTCATACTCAAAAACAGCCATTACTGGTGTCCATTATTCATCTAATGATTCAAGCAAAATGGTGTCGATTAGAATTCTCAAAAAGTAGAACGTTTTTATTGGAATAGCGTTTAATTTGTAGTAAACTTCTATTTCTTGTATGGGTAGCTACAAAATATTTATCGTAGAGGATGATCCGTGGTACGGCGAGATATTGGAGTATCATCTCTCTCTCAATCCCGACTACACCATACGCCGTTTTTCTGAAGGGAAGACTTGCTTGGAACAGCTTTATGAAAATCCAGATTTTATTACAGTGGATTATTCCTTGCCAGATATGAATGGCGGTAAGCTCTTTGAAAAAATTAAACAAAGTATGCCATCTGTCCCTGTTGTAGTGATAAGCGGTCAAGAGGATATTGGCGTTGCAGTTCAACTTTTAAAAAGTGGTGTACACGATTATCTTTTAAAAGATGAAAATACCAAAGACTTATTGTGGAACAGTATAGTAAAGGCACGCGAGACGCAGAGTCTGAGAAAGGAAGTAGAAAGTCTTCGTGAGGAGTTAGGACAAAAATATGAGTTTGGAAAAAGTATCAAAGGTCAAAGTGCAGTGCTGAAAAAGACCTTTGCGTTGATGGAGAAGGCTGCTAAGACCAATATCAATGTCTCCATCACTGGAGAGACAGGTACCGGTAAAGAACTGGTAGCAAAGGCTGTTCACTACAATGGTGATAGAAGAAAAAAACCTTTCGTAGCGGTAAATATGGCTGCGATTCCGGGTGAGCTTTTGGAGAGCGAATTATTCGGACACGAAAAAGGATCATTCACCGGAGCAATGTCAAGGAAAATAGGGAAGTTTGAAGAGGCTAGCGGAGGAACAATTTTCCTGGATGAAATCGCAGAAATTGATTTGAGTATGCAAACCAAACTGCTTCGTGTGCTGCAAGAGCGAGAAGTGGTGAGAGTTGGGGGTAATGAAAGAGTGAAATTGGATGTGCGTGTAATTGTGGCAACGCATAAAAATCTAGCAGACGAAGTAGATAAAGGAACGTTTCGCGAAGATTTGTTTTATCGTGTAATGGGCTTGCCGATTGAACTGCCAGCATTGAGAAAGCGTGCAGGAGATATACTCCTTTTGTCGAAATTTTTTATAGAAGAATTTACTGAGGCAAATAAAATGAAACCTCTCACTTTGTCTAAAGCAGCAAAGGACAAATTGATGGCATATAATTATCCCGGTAACGTGCGCGAGCTAAAGGCTATGATAGACCTGGCTTGTGTGCTGTGTGATGGTGCCGAAATAGGAGAAGACGATATCACATTCCCATCAACCAAAGGGCCGACGGAGTTTAATGCAGTCGAAAAAACGCTGAGAGAGTATGAGTGTGATATTGTAAAATTTTATTTGAAAAAATATGATAATGATGTTCTCGAGGTCGCAAAGAAGCTAGATTTAGGAAAGAGTACCATCTATAAAATGATTAAAAATAAAGAAATAATCTTGGAATCATGAAAGGACTCGTATTTACAGAATTCGTAGAAATGGTGGAACAAAAGTGGGGATTACAAATGGTAGACTCACTCATATCTGACGTGCGCCCTGCCAATGACGGCGCATATACCGCTGTTGGCAATTACCCTCACGGAGAAATGGTTTCATTTGTCGTGGCTCTGCATAAGCGCACAGAAATCCCCATTAGTGATTTATTAAAAGAATATGGGAGATATTTGTTTCATCGCCTTGCACTCACGCATGGATATATCATCGCAGGAGTGAACGACTCGCTTACCCTTTTGCAGGATATCGAAAAAATCATTCACGTAGAAGTAAAAAAACTTTACACCGACAGCATGCCTCCTATGTTTACAGGTATGCGTATTTCTGACGATGAGCTTCATCTTGTCTATCAGTCTCACCGTAGTATGTCAGATGTGGCTGAAGGCTTGATGATGGGCTGTGCAGAACATTACAACGAAAAATTATCAATTGAAAAATTGTCATCTTCTGACGATGGTACTCGTGTAGAATTTATGGTGAAGCGATACAAATAGCGTATGGAAGATCCCGAAGTACTCAAACGAATGCTCGAACGAGAGCGGGCCGCAAGGAAGGCAGCTGAGAAAACCCTCGAAGAGAAAAGCCTTGAAATTTTTCGAATGAACGAGGAATTACGAGGCTTAAATGTAATTCTTGAAGATCTTATCAACGTGAAGAATAAGGAGATGGCAAACATGGCCAAAATGACCATGGAGAACCCAGATCCACTCTTACGTTTAGACTTTCACGGCATGGTGATGCAGCAGAATCCGGTGGCATCAAAAATTACAAGAATTAAATTTGAAGGTATTACTTACACAAGCGTGGAGTTTTGGCGTTACTTCTCTCAAACGGACAAGGTCAATAGTGGTGATCCAATAGAGGTTTTGGGTAATGAAAAAGTTTATTCTTTTTCTTTTGTTCCCAATCGTGAAAGTGGATATATCAATGTCTATGGACGTGATATTTCGGACCGAAGAACCACAGCCACACGCCTAGAAAATTTAATCGAAAACTTGCAGGTAGGCGTTCTTGTTGAGGACGAAGACCGAAGAATCGTTTTGGCCAATGAAATGTTTTGCTCTCTGTTTGGTCTTGACGCCGAACCAGAAGATATGATAGGACAAGACTGTAGTTCTTATGCGGATATGTCTAAGGATTATTTTGTAGATCCGATGGGACTTGTTAGCGACATAGATTTATTATTGGAAAATAAGGAATTGGTTGTTGGGCAAGAATTGGAACTAACGGATGGTAGATTCTTTGAAAGAGATTTTATACCACTTTTTGTTGAGGGTGAATACAAGGGTACCATGTGGAAGTACCGTGATGTTTCCTTGCGGAAGGCATCCGAGAAAGATTTGAAATACAGTGAGGAGAAATATCGCAGTATTATTCGAAATATGAATTTGGGTCTGATAGAAGTCGATACAAAAGAACGAATTCTTTACGCCAACCAAAGCTTTTGTGAAATGGCGGGCTATCAGCAACAAGAGTTAATTGGTCACAATCCATCAGAGCTTTTTCTGACCAATGACAACAAGCATGTGATGATTGAAAAAAACATCCTGCGTCAACAAGGTGTGTCAGATGCATATGAGGTGAATGTGGAGTTGCGCAATGGAGATTTAAGATGGTGGTTAGTGAGCGGTGCCCCTCTTTACAGCAACGATGGTGAATTGATTGGTTCCATTGGTATCCATTTAGATATAACCAAGCAGAAAGAACTAGAATACAATCTCACAACTGCCCGTCAACAGGCCCTGGCATCTGCTACGGCAAAAGAGATATTTCTCACAAACATGAGTCATGAGTTAAGAACTCCGCTGAATGGCATCATGGGGATAGTACGTGAATTGAGAAGAACGGCTTCCGATAATGTGATGAAAGGACATCTGGAAAGTATACATTTTGCCGCAGATCACTTATTGAATATTCTCAATGATATTCTCGATTTATCTCGAATTGACGCGGGCAAATTGACGATGGATAATACGGGCTTCAAAGTAGAGGATGTCATTCAACGTTCAATTGAAGTAAATAAACTTCGAGCAGAAGAAAAAGGTCTACAACTGAAAGGTGAAGTATCCGAGGAGGTGAGCAAAATATTGGTCGGAGATCCTATTCGAGTAAGACAAATTCTAATAAACCTGATTGGTAATGCGATTAAGTTTACTGATAATGGCTACGTGAGCATTCGCTGCTATGTGAAACAGTCCTTGGCAAATCGACAGTGGATAACACTTGAAGTCGAGGATACAGGAATTGGAATGGAGGAAAGTTTTGTAGATAATATTTTCTCAAAGTTTACGCAGGAAGATTCTTCCATTAAACGAAATTACGGTGGAGCGGGCCTAGGGCTTAATATTACCAAGCAACTCACTGAATTGATGAAGGGAGTGATCTCCGTTGAAAGTAAAAAGGGGAGAGGCAGTAAATTCATTGTTTCAATTCCTTTCAAAATCGGTGATGAATCGGATCTTCCGGTGGAACTTACGATATCACCAGAAAACTTGAATCTGGAAAATATAAAAGTACTTTTGGTTGAAGATAATCCCCTCAATCAGGAAGTGGCGAAGCTTACGTTGAAACATCTAAAAACAAAAGTGGATGTAGTAGGTGATGGTGCGGCGGCAATAGAAAAGCTGCGACTCGTTTCATATGATATCGTGTTGATGGATCTTCAAATGCCTGTTTTGGATGGCTATGCTGCGACAAAAATTATTCGTGATGAACTAAAGCTGATGGTGCCTATCATTGCGCTTACAGCGAATGCTATAAAAGGTGAGAGGGAGAAGTGCCTAAATGCAGGAATGGATGATTTTGTTTCGAAACCATTTGAGGAAAAGGATATCGCTAAGGTGCTCGTAAAACATGTTCTGGATAAGCGACGTGAGCCGGGAACTGAAAAAGTGAAAGCTCTGTATGATCTTACCCGATTGATTCAACTCAGCAATGGTGACATGTCTTTTGTGAAGAAGATGGTGACGATGTTTATCAAGCAGACCGAAGATTTCAATAAGGAGTTTACCGAAATTCAGAAAGTCAAGGATATTGTAATGCTGAATAAGCTATCCCATAAAATGAAGCCTGCTATAGATAATCTTGGGATCGTTTCTTTGGCAACGCTGATTAGAGAATTGGAAAAATGGGAGCTCTCTTCGGATGATGAATGGAATATTTTGCATAAGAAAGTGGAAGATGTGAAGAACATTCTAAAGCAAGTAGCAATTGAATTGCATAAAGAAATTTAAATAAAAAAAAACCGGTGGTTAGCCGGTTTTTTTCATTTGTTTAAAGTTAGAGCAGGAACCTGGAAGTGTTCGCGATCAAAATTTTGCACACGGCATGATACGTTTTTTCATTGCACGCTCATTGTGTTTAGAAGCCCATTGATAGGATAATGTCAATTCGTGAGAACCCGCGGAGCTGGCGATGTTCAAGCGTGATATAGTAATGTCGTAGCTGTATCCAATTTTATATTTTCCAGCCTGAAATCCCGACAACACTGCGAGAGCATCGTGATTGGCATATCCATAAGTATTGCTTTTCGCTGGAAGTCCTCTGTACCACAATCCAATGATGATAGGATTGAATTCATAATAGAAACCAAAATCCAATTGATCAAATTCGCCTTGCATCATATAGTTGGCTGCGAAAACGAGGTAATGGTCAAGCTTGGTGAGTGAATGATTTTTAATTCTCACACGAAGTCCACCATGCGCCGAGTATCGGATAGGCGTGGGTTCGTCATTGAAGCCATAGAGTGATTCGTTTGGCCGATTGAGGTGGAACGCTGACATTCCAAACCAAAATTTAGGACCATAGGTTAAAAAACCTGCGCCGAAATCGAAGAAGGATACTGGCTGCACAATTGGGAATTCGAGACTAGGTGAGTTGCCCTCGCGAATCATTTGATCATAAAAACGTAACTTGGTAAAGTCAATGTTTTTGCTAACCAATGACATCTCTAAAGATGGTCGGAAGAACCAATTTCTTTTAATTTTTGCTTCGTATGCATATTGAAAACGCAGACTTGTGCTTCGAAGAGCTCCGCTTCCTGCGCGATCATGATTGACAAGAACACCCACGCCACTTTTGATGTTAGCAAGATAGGTGTCATAAGAAAAATTATATGCCTGAAAAGCTCCAGGAATCGCTGACCATTGATTGCGTACTTGTGAGGATAATCGGTTCTGCACGGATGCACCAGCGAAAGCTGGATTCATATATGTAGGCACCGCGTAGAACTGCGTGAACTGCTGATCCTGAGCAATGACTTGCGTACTACAAAGGAGCGCGAAAAATATGTAGTAGAATTTTTTCATTGCCTATTTTACTAAGAGGGTTACATCACCTGCTTTTTCAAATCGCTGTCCGTCAACAAAGCGCGCGTTTACTTTCCAAACATAAACGTCTTGCTTGCAGAGTTGACCTCTGTAGAAGCCATCCCAGCCGCGGTTTACATCAGTGCTTTCATATAGTAGTTCTCCCCATTTGTTGAATATCAAAAGTTGATATTCTATCACACCACTATGGATTGGGAAAAAGACATCATTATCAAAACTATTTGGATTATACGCACCGCCAGCTCCACCATTGGGATCAGGAGTGAAAGCGTTAGGGAAGTCGATAAGTCCTCCTTTCTTAGCATACACTGCATCCACAAGCTGCATGGTGTCTGGACAGTTGTACTCATTATTGGCAATTAAGGTTATACTGTAAATGCCCTCTTGAGTGAAATAGTGTATAGGATTTTGATCATTGGAGAAATTGCCATCTCCAAAATCCCATTCATATGAATTAGCATTATTTGATAAGTTTAAACAGTATACCGGCTGGCTGGGAATACTAATTTCATTGGGTGTAACAGTGAATGCTGCTTGTGCATTCGGATATACTTGAATGATTTGTTCTTGAACCATTTGCACAGTGCTGCCATCAAATCCATTGATTACGAGCGTCACGGTGTACGTTCCGGGCTGATAGTAAGTGTACACGGGATTGGTCGCATTCGCTTGTCCTCCGTCACCAAACAACCAAGTGGATGAAGCTGCATATTCTGACAAGTTTGTAAACTGCACGGTGAGTGGAACACAGCCAGCTGCTGGTCCTTCAAAGTTGACCACAGGCGCTGGAGGCATTATGACCACTGTTTGATAGGCAGTATCTGAACAGAAATTATTCGCTCCAATCAATCGTATGTTGAATGTTCCCCAAGAAGCATAGGTATGAGCTTCTGGATTTTCGACGCTCAGTTCGGTGCCGTCGCCCATGCGCCATTCCCAATTCAAATTCCCACCAATACTCTGATTTCCCAATGTCACAGTGGCGTTAGGCCATACTTGTTCTTCTGGATTGGCAGTAAATGCTACTTGTGGTATGGGATATACCGATACAAAAGCATCTGCGGTATCGATACAACCAAATTGATTTTGTACTACTAAGAGCACATTAAACGTCGTATCAGCGTCCGTCCAATTAAAGAAGGTATGCGTTGGCTCAAACTGATTGCTAGTTTCGCCATCCCCAAATATCCATTGATATGTCCATCCACCATCAGTATTATTATCAAACTGAACAGTAAGAGGCGAACAACCTTGCGCAGTTATCGTGAAATCAGCTTCTAATTCTGGGGACACTTGAACGACTACTTGATCGGAACTTTGACATCCGTTTTCTGTAGTTGCAAAAAGACGAACAATATATGTGACCGTTTCTTGACTGAAATTGTAGAATACGTGAGTGTGTAAAGAGTCAGTAATATTTGATGTTTCACCTGTTCCGTAAACCCATTCATAGTTTGTAGCTCCAACTGAATTATTTGCGAATGTCACACTTTGTGGATAGCAACCGAATAATGTATCGATTGAGATATCCGCAATTGGATTGGCATACACGTACATGTTTACGGTGGCAGTGTCTACACAACCATATAAATTCTGTGCGATAAGTTCAACAGGATAAATAGAATTCTCTCCATTGAGCGCGCCATAAGTATGAGTGGGCTGAGGTAAAGAAGATACACCACCATCTCCAAAATTCCATGTAAATGAAGTTGCGCCAATACTCTGGTTGGCAAAGTCTGCAACGTGTGGGGCACAGCCCGCAGTATCAGTAGAGAAGAGCGCTCTCACTTCTGGGAATAATGTGAAATCCACAATTGAAGAACTGCTACAACCAATAGAATTGTATGCCTGAAGTTGAATTGTAAACGTTTCTACATTGTTGCCTGGAGCAGCGTACACATGAGAGTGAATACTATCCGCAATCGCAGAAGAAGAGCCGTCGCCATAGGTCCATAAATAGGACGTCGCGAATTGGCTTTGGTTAGTTATTTCAATTGGAGCTGGTTCACAAGCAGCAGATTCATCAATTGTGAAGAATGCGATGGGAGCCGGATAGACCACTATGTCTTGTGAAGTGGTGTCAGTACATCCATAAGATGATGTGGCTATCAATTGAATGGTGTACGTGGCAGCACTGTCACCCGGATTACCATAAAAAACTGAGGGGAAATCAGAATTTGCAACAATGCTATTTCCAAAATTCCAAGCAAAGTTTTGGGCATTCTCCGAGTTATTGATCATGGCTACAGTTATTGGACCACATACTTGACCTGGATCTGTGAAAGCAGCAACAACTGAAGGGAATACTTGAATTGGTAGCGTAAATGTATGAGAACATCCATCAGCAGATATAGCAGTGAGAATCACATCATAAGTTACAACGCTATTGGTGTTATTGATAAATGTTTTGGAATGAATGGCATCTACTACTGTTGATGTTTCACCATTGCCATAATCCCAATTGAATTGACTTCCATTGATTGAAACATTGGAAAAACTTACTGTGAGCGGACTACAGCCTGCCGTGTTGTCGATTGAAAACTGCGCGATAGGCCCGGGGTGCACAGTGATAGTGCTGGTCGCAATGTCAACGCATCCAAAAGCTGATGTTCCTTGCAAGGTCACCGTATATTCTATAGGTGTAGTTCCAAAATTGTTGAATGTAACATTGGGAATAGGCAAAGTTGATGTTTGGCCATTACCAAAATTCCATTGATATGATTGAACTCCCGACACGAATGGCATGGTCACATTTAGAGGTGAACATCCACTGAAGTCAGTGATAGAGAAATCAAAATTGGCTTGAGGATAAACAATGATTTGTTGGGTAATAGTATCGTTACAACCATTGACCGAATACGCAATCAAGGTCACATCAAATGTCTGAATGAAACCAGTATTGTTTTCATACAAATGAGACGGCTGGAATGCGGTGGTGGTGGTACCATCGCCAAGGTCCCAAAAATAGCTACCTGCATTGATAGATGTATTTTGAAATGGAATTTCAAAAGGAGCACAGCCGGGAGGTGTATTGCCATCATTGAAAGCTGCTACAGCTGCGGCATACACTGTTACGTATGCAGTATCGCGTATGCTACAACCAAAGTCATTGGAAGCAGTAAGGACAATTACAAAAGTCGAATCATTCAGTGTGTTGTTTACAAAGGTGGCGGAGGCCGAAGCTTCTGTCGACGTTTCACCATTTCCAAAGTTCCAGATATACTGAGTTGCATTCGTTGATACCTGATCGAAAGAAACAATGACTGGCGAACAACCGGCATCGATATTTTGAATGATATTAGTAGTAGGCCTTGCTTCAATTGTAACGTCCATTGAAGTACTATCGCTACAGTTGGCTGTGTTTACCACAAGACTAACGGTATAAGTACCTGGAATGTCATATAAGTGTGTTGGATTATTATCTGCCGATGAGAATCCGTCACCGAAATTCCAGAGCACACTTGTAATAGGTTGTCCAGCAGCAGTTGTGGCCGCATTTGTAAATTGAGCTATTTCACCTTCACACAAATTGGTGACACTTATAGCTGCCGCCGGTGATGGGTGAATGGTTATAAAGTCATTGTCTGTGCGACTACATCCATTCGAGTTTGTAACTGTCAGAGAAACAGGATGAGTTCCAACAGTATTATAGAAAATGGCTGGTGGTGTAGCACCCGAATGAACATTCGGTGCGACGTTAAAAGTCCAGTTCCAGTTGATAACATCGTTGGATACCGTGGCGGTATAATTCACTGTCATCTCATCGCATCCAACAGTGGGTGATGGAATAATATTTACGGAAGGTCGTGGCAGCACTACAATTTGCACTGTGGCTTCGTCGGTACAACCAGCGGTGGCTCCTGTAATTCCGACTCGTGTGGTAACGGTGTAAGTGCCAGGTGAATTAAATACATAGGTAATGTTGCCACTACCTGTAGTTATCCAATTTCCATTCACTCCAAAATTCCATTGGTAATTATTTCCTCCGGTAGAGAGCTGAGTGAAGGTCACGCTTTGACCTGCACAAATAGTGTCTTGGTTGGCACTCAAACCAGCCACGGGAGGTGGTACAATTTGAATGGTAATAGAAGTAGGTGCAATTCCACAAAAATTACTATCCAACAATTGAACAGTATAAGTTCCAATTCCTGGGTAGTGCATTGTCTTTGGAAACGTTGGTGGCCAAGGTGTCCAATCGATAATACTATCGTGACCTAAATTCCAATAATCACCAAAATTCCAATATTCGTAACGCTGATAAATATTTCCTTGGAATAAACAGTTGCGTTCAGTAATATTAGTAAATGTCACTGTGGTATCTGGATAACACAAAAGTGTAGCACTTGCTCCAATACCTGGATCATCTAAGTCCCAAATGCGAATAGGATTAAAGGTAGCTTCTGATTCACCGCCTTGTATAGTATTGCAATAGTTTTCTGCGGTTAGTCTTACAACAGTTTCACAGTCTACTGTTCCTACATCATATAAGTGAGAAATGGTTTGTTGCCAGTTGGTGTGATCAAATGTTAGTGGGGCGCTGCCGTCTCCGAAGTCCCAAGTGAATGTGGTGTTGTCTGATACATTTGTAGAGCTGTTGATGAACTCCATTACTTGAGGTGCGCATGCTTGAGTGAGACCTCCAACCGGAATTTGAATAGAAGCACTTGTTGCTTCTTCCATTACTACTTCACCAGTAATAACGCATCCAGTAGCTACTTCGGTGATAGTTACCGTATAGGTTTCCACTGCTGCCGCGTAGACGTGATTGATAATGGATGGAGCAGTCCAAGATGTACCTGTAGAGTTTGGAGTGCCATCGCCCCAATTAATAACGAATGATCCCCAGTTGTTGGGCGATTGAAGATTAAAACTAAAAGGCGATCCTATACAATGATACCAACGTGGGGTATATGTAGGAGTGCCATTGTAATCAAACACGCGTGGACATTGCGCTGATACTTCTGTATTCAGAACAAATCCAACGAGGATGGAGAATAACAACTTTATTACTAAAGACTTTCTCATACCCCTGTCTTACGCAAGCTTTGCGATAAGGGTACATTTTTTACAAAATTATCAGATGAATATTGAATTTTATGCCTCAAATATGGCCTTTTATTCGCTCTAACATTTCACCCACCGCAGGACAGACGAGCGTATTTTTATAAGTAAGGTCCATTATTTGACTCATGTTTTTGCGATCAGTGTGAGGATATTCTCTGCACGCTTTTGGACGCACTTCGTATATCTTACAATAATTGTCTGTATCTAAAAAAAGACATGGAGAAGAATTGAGCACCCAGTCGCCGTCTTCATCGATATGCAAATTTTTAGAAGTAAAATCTGAGGGGCGCATACCGAGATGTTTTGAAATGCGATCTATATCCACATCTCTGAATATGGGGCTTGTGGTCTTACAACAATTCGCACATTGAAGGCAATCTACTTGTTCAAATACTTCTTCATGTGCTTGATGAAAGAGCTGATCGAGATCTTTTCGTTTTGCCCATTGTGAAAGAAGTTTTTTATTCTCCTTTCGATTATTCTTCGATCGTTCGAGGTATTTTTTTAAAGTGTCGGTCACAAAAAAAGACTAGTGAGGATCGCTGAAGGCTGGGTTGTTAATGAAAGAGGTATCTGTCAATGTTCTCAAAAAGGCCATGAGATCGGCTTTTTTCTGCGGTGTCAACATTAACCCACCAGAGGTATATTTCATAAATGGTGAAATAGTGCTGGAAGGATGGCCACCGGAATTATAATGCTCTATTACTTGTTCGAGAGTAGTAAAACGTCCATCATGCATGTAAGGCGCGGTAAGCTCAATATTTCTTAACGTCGGAGTTTTGAATTTACCGCTATCCAATTCATTAAGGGTTACTAAGAATCTTCCAGGATCATCATCGAAGTAGTCGTCCAACCCGTTGTTGTGAAAGAGGTAGTCGGAGAGTTGCATGCCACCGAGACTATGACAATGAAAACAATCTGCCCCGCCTTGAAAGGTAGGATTTTCTTCGGGGTCGCCTCCTTCTGTGCTGAATAGGAGGAAGCCATTCTGCTCAGATGGGGTGAATGCATATTGTCCAACACGTTGCTTGTCAAAATTAGATTCCGCGCTAATCATAGTACGAAGAAAGCTTGCGATGGCCTTTGTGACGCGATCGCGCGTGATTTCAGTTGTTCCAAATGCCGAACGAAATTTTTCTGCGTATTGCGGATCGTTACGTAAAGACTCTAGAGCGTTTTCCCATGTATTATTCATCTCAATGGGGTTTTCAATGGGCTCAATTATTTGCTGTTCCAATGTCAATGCGCGACCGTCCCAAAAAAAGCTGGTGCTCCAACCCATATTCACGAGAGGCATGCTCTGTCTGGTTCCCAAAGCACCTGTCACACCAACGGAGAACTGCGCTGGATCACTGAATCCATGATTGGGCAAGTGACAACTACCGCACGATTGAGTATTCGTAGAGCTTAATTTTTTTTCCCAAAATAAATATCTACCAAGCTCTATACCTTCGACTGTAAGTGGGTTGTCAGAAGGAATATCCATGGGAGGAAAAAAAGGAGGAATGTCTAAATCATAAGGAGTTCCATAACTGATATCCGGATTGTTATCCGCTGGGTTTTCTTCTTCCTTGTCAGGTCGACACGCCGAGATGAAGACCACTAAAAGAAGGATCGAAGATGCCCAGAATATGTTGCTCTTTTTTTTCATTCACTCAAAGGTAAGAAGGATTGGTTCTGAACAAAGTTCCAATCTGTCAATGTTTTTAAAAATGCCAGAAGATCTTCTTTGTCTTGTTTCGACCAGTTCATAGCACGGACTCGGAAATCTTGATTTTCGTGACCCTCGCCACCCTTGTTATACATTTCAATCACCTCTTCTAATGTATTGATACTTCCATCGTGCATGTAAGGAGACGTGAGTTCAATATTGCGTAGCGTCGGTGTTTTAAATTTTCCTATGTCTTCTTTTTTGAAGGTAATGCGTTCTTTGCCATTATCGGCGTATCGCTTATACAAACCAATATTATAATATTCAAAATCTGTGAAGAAAGGGAGGCTGTGACATTTCATACAAGCAGCTTTTTCGCTGAAAAAAATTTCCTTGCCTCGCTTTTCACTTTCATTGAATTGAGTGGAGTCTTTGAAATAATACCAACGATCAAAGCGAGAATCGGCGGAGACAAATGTTCGTTGAAAATTGGCAAGTGCGCGCATAATTACATTCTCATCTATCTCTTTACCATAAGCGGCAATACTGAGATCATTGTATTTTTTTATGGACTTCAAACGCTCTGCAGCTTTGTGCAAGGGTAAATCCATTTCAATAGAATCCTGCACTGGCGCTAGCACTTGTAGTTCTAAGCTAGGCACGCCACCTTCCATCATGAATCGCGGCATCCAAGCTAGATTGGCCAATGTAGGGGTGTTGCGTCGTCCTTTTTTACCGTGAATGCTCTCGCTTACTTTTTTACCGTCAGTAAATGCCATTGATGTGACATGGCAACTGCCGCAGGACATGGTCTCGTTAGCAGATAATTTTTTTTCATAAAATAATCTCCGACCCAATTCTATTCTTAAAGTTGTCGGTAGATTATTTTCTGGGAATTTTATTTTAGGGAAAAAAGAAGGGATCTTGATGGTTATTTCTCTGTCTGTCTTTTGTTGTGTTGGCTCGCATGCTGCGAAAGCAAGAATCAATAGAATGAAGAGAAATACTTTAGAGTACATGTCACTCTACTTCAAATGACAATGCAACATTCTCTGCAAAACGTCGGGCTAAGTTCATGTTACCGACGGTATGAGTGAGATAGTCCACACTGAGATCAATTTGATCATTGGAGTTATCGATGAATTTTTTGATATCCATCTTCACATTGATAGTATAGTTACCATCTTTTTCAGCTACCACGTTCACAGGCAATTCTATTGTTCGGTATAACAAATCATCACCTGTGTGAAATGCGAATGGATCGATCAATTGAGCTCCTTCTTGTCCAGTTAAGTCAAGTCTGCCGTCGAATTTGGTAAAGATATAACCGGTATTCCACGTCCAAAACATACCGCTGGAGCCTTGTACACTGAGTGGATGACTATTGGCGTACTGCGAAGGATCTTGGTCTTTGTTTCGTTCAGATGGAACACCAATGCTCATTTTCAGAGTGGTGTATGACGCTTCTTTGATTTCTGAAGCGATCTCTAGAGGCTCGTTGAAGTCGTGAACGAGTATATCTTTCATTACAGAAGAATCGCCATCAAATGTATGTAGTTGGATATTGGCCATGTAGGTTTTCATGGTTTCCACTCTAAGGCGATATCCTTGATTGGTGGTGTAAACAGTGCCAATAGAAAATGGCTGGTCGCCAAAAACGGGCGTAATCACCACTTTGGCCTTCGGCGCCGCCTTCACAGCCGGCGTTTCCTCTTCTTTATCATCTTTACAAGACGCGATGGAAAGCGTTATCAAACCTAGGAATAGTATAATGCGAAGTGGGTTCATGGTCTCTTTTTTCAAATACAATTTGTTGCTTCAATACCCTAAAGGTACGAAGAATACGAGTGTGGGAGATTGGAAATTTGGAGATTAGAGATTGGAAATTGGAGTTTGGAAATTCGGAATGACTAATTCGCAATGCAGAATGTTCCCTTGTTCCCATGTTCTCAAAATCCCTTGTTCCTTGTTCTTTTCTCCCTTGTTCCTTGTTCTTTTGTTCCTTGTTCCTTTTTCCTTGTTCCTTGTTCTTTTCTCCCTTGTTCTTTTCTCGCCCCTCACACCGGATCCACATCAATGCTGATGCGGATGCTCTTGTAGTCGGGGTGACCTTGGAGTTCGCGCAACACTCTTGCAATCTCAGCTTTCCGCTGGTGCAGCTCGGCATTGCGCAATTGTTTGATGATGATTTGTTGTAAAAAGTAATTATTGATTTTGGGTATATACGGTCGCTCGGGGCCGAGGATGTGCGGGCCGGCGACAATATTCAATTGCTTGAATGCTTCCACTGCCGCGGCTTGACAGATATGATCTTCTTTGTGCTTTATCGTAATCTTCACCATGCGGATATAAGGCGGATAACCAAATTGCTTGCGCTCTTCCAACTCCCTAAAATACAATCCTTGATAATTGGCAGTTTTTACCAAATCAAAAAGCCAATGAGAGGGGTTGTAAGTTTGTATGATGACTTTGCCCTGTTTGCCGCGTCTGCCAGCCCTTCCTGCTACTTGCATCATCAATTGATAACTGCGCTCCAAACTGCGGTAGTCTGGAAAATTCATCATTTTATCTGCATTCAAAATCCCCACTAAGGATACATTGTCAAAGTCCAATCCCTTCGTCACCATCTGCGTGCCGACAAGTATTTGAATCTTTCCAACTTCAAAATCCTGAATGATTTTTTGATAGCTGTTTTTATTTCTCGTAGTATCCAAATCCATTCGTTGCACCACGACTTCAGGGAATATTGTTTGAATGTCTTCTTCAATTTTTTCTGTACCGAATCCAAGCATTTTCAAATCTGTGCTCCCGCATGCATTGCAGCCCTTGGGAGGATCGGTTTTATAGCCACAATAGTGACACTTGAGTTGGTGTACATTTTTGTGATATGTCAAACTCACGTCACATCTCGTGCATTGCGGAATCCAACCACAACTATGACATTGCCAGAGCGGCGTATAGCCTCTTCTATTTTGAAATAAAATAATTTGTTCGCCCGCCGCCAACGCTGCACTCATCGCTTCTACCAATACAGGTGTAAATGTTCCCTGCATGGTTTTCTGTTTCATCCCACTTCTCAAATCTGCCATCTCGATGAGCGGAAGCGATATGCCGCCATAACGCTCGGTCAATTTTACCCAACCAAATTTTTTCTGCTCAGCATTCCAAGTCGTTTCTATCGCAGGTGTAGCTGATCCCAATAAAACTTTCGCCTTAAAAAATGAGGCAAGTACTATAGCTGTATCACGCGCATGATAACGTGGTGCTGGATCGTATTGCTTAAAACTATTTTCATGTTCTTCATCCACTATTACCAATCCCAATCGATTGAACGGTAAAAACAAGGATGAGCGCGCACCTAGAATGACGTCACATTCACCCGGCACTCCCGCGAGTACTTTATTCCATACTTCTGTGCGCTCATTATCACTATAGCCACTATGATAAATGCCAACGCGCTTTCCGAAGTGCTTGCGAAGGCGATGTATGATTTGTGTGGTCAATGCAATCTCCGGAAGAAGAAACAGTACTTGTTCATTCTTCGCAAGATGTTTTTCAATAAGATGAATATAAACTTCGGTCTTTCCGCTAGAGGTTACACCATCCAACAGTACAACATCTTTTTCCAAAAAAGAATCTTCTATTTCATCCAAAGCCTGCTGCTGCGCGGGCGAGAGTGGTTTTGCTTTTTCGCTCGCCAATAAATGCGCCTCCAATCTTCCAACTTCTACAGTGCGTATTTGAAAGACTCCTTTTTTTACAAGTGATTGAATATTTGCCGATGTAGATTTCGTGGCATTTTGAAGCTTTAATCTTTCTACTTCATAAGCTTTGCCTTCATCATATTTACTCATTTGTAAGAACACCATGAGTATTTCTGAAAGCTTATGAGAATTCTTTTTTTCTAATTCAGAAAAAAGTTGTTTCAAGTTATTTTCTTGAACATAATGTTCAGAAAGGCTAATGAAATCAGCCGTTCGGGGCTTAAATCGTTCTTTGATTTCATCCTCGGCACCCAGTATTCTTTTGTCAAGTAAAGACTTAATAATCTTCCTTGAATTTTTGGTGTCGAGCAGCGCATTTATTTCATCTAATGTGAGGGCTCCATTATTTTTTAGCCCCTCAATAATTAAATGTTCTTTCTCGGTCAGTTCAAACGCATCGGTGACATTTTCAATCAAAACAAACTTTGTTTCGCTCGAAAGTTTGAGTCCTCCAGGCAGAGCAGCATTCATCACTTCGCCCAATGTACAGCAGTAGTAAGAGGAAATCCATTTCCAGAGTTCAATCTGCACGGGGTGAATCAAGGGTTGCTCGTCGAGAATTTCTTCTACATATCGCGCTTCATATCCCGAGGGTACCGTTGTATGAATATTTTGGATAATGCCTGTGTAGCGCTTATGTTTTCCAATCGGCACTACTACGCGCTGCCCAATGGCCACATACTCACTTAGCACTTTTGGAACACGATATGTCAATACACGCGGCAAAGCCAGCGGCAAGATGATATCTGCAAAAAAAGTTTCGCGTTCCATGGCTGCAAATTAAGACAGACAGTGGAACGCGAAACGAATAATTTATAAGTGCTTAACGAAATTTATTCGTTAGCGAATAATGATCTTTTCTGTAAAGCTATAATTCTCTGAATTAGCGCGAACTAGGTAGATTCCTGTTGATAGCACCGACGTATCGAAAGGAATAGAATATGTGATTCCACCATAAATGGTTCCTTCAAACATGGGAAGGATTTTTTGACCTGCAAGGTTATATATCGAGATATCTACTTGCTGGGATTGTGGTGCAATCCAGCTTACCGATAATACAGTAGATGCGGTATTCACCACTCTAAACACAGGTTCGGCGAAGCCGCTACCGTTGTCGTCAGAAAGAGTGATGGTTTGAGAATGACATACTTCATTGCCCGAACAATCTGAGGCACACCATGTCCGAACGATTTGAGGGCAAAGGCTTACACCGATCGTTTCTTCTTGGAAACTTACTGGTACATTTCCTGTGCAAGCGTCAGTCGCTATTATCTGAGGCACTGGAGGCAAGTTGCCGTCGCATGCAATGATGATATCTGCTGGTGTTTCACTGAATGTTGGAGCCGTGGTGTCAATAATGGTAATCGTTTGAGTGAACTCACTAGAATTACCGCATCCATCCACTGAAATCCATGTACGAGTGAAGATTGTATTACATCCATCTTCTACCGTGTTGGCTTGCAAACCAATTGGGGTGATGCCACTACAATTATCCTGAGCGAACAGGAATACATCTGGAATGGGCGCGCCGCATTCTAGTGTAAGTGTTGCTTCTGGTGTGTTTTGCAATACTGGAGGTATGTTGTCCACTAAAGTAACCATTTGAACAAACTGGCTGCTGTTGCCGCATGCATCTGTAGCGGTATAGGTGCGTTCAATGATACCGCCGCAACCAGGAACAATAGTGATATCTTCAAAGAAGAGGTCAAACTCTGAACAGTTATCTTCTACGAATATGGCAGGTTGTTGCACATTGTTACACGTAACTTCTATGCTAGACAAAGGATTCACAAATACAGGAGCTTCAGTATCGGTGATGGTAATGGTCTGTGCATAGATTCCGCTATTCCCGCATTCGTCGAATGAACGGAAAATTCTTGTTAGCACAGTAGAACCTTCGCATGTACCAGGACTGAAGAACTCGGTAACGAAAACATCTACTTCACCTGAGCAAATATCAATACCAGTTAATTGAGCTGCGGCTGGTATTGGATCGTCGCAAGAAATAGTAACGTCTTCTGGATAGCTATTGAAAATAGGACCTTGAGTATCGATTATATTGATAGTTTGACTAATGCTGCTCATATTTCCGCAGGCATCAGAAGCGGTCCAAGTGCGCACGATCTGGCTTCCGCACGAAAGTTCTAATTCTACTTCGCTAAACTCAATATTTTCTACAAAACCTGAGCAAAAGTCTTCAGCGATTACTATTGTATTGGGTATTGGATTTCCGCATTCAATTTCAAGAGTCGTTTCAATTTCATTGAATTCTGGCCCTTGTGTATCGGTGAAAAATATATTTTGGCTGAATTCAGCAATATTGCCGCAATCATCCAAGGCCAACCAACGTCTTACGATTTGATAATTGCCGTCGCATGCTCCATCGATGATAAGGTCTTCGATGCGACCTACTGAAACGGCAGAACAATTGTCTGTAAAAGTTGGAGCAATTACTTCGGGTTCTGCGTCGCCGCAAGAAAGTTGAACGTCGCTAGGGGCTGAGCTAAGTTGTGGTGGTGTATTATCGATGAAGTTGATTGCAACGCTTGCCTCAACGATATTTCCGCATGCATCAGATGCTGTGAAGGTACGCACAAAACTACCGGCGCACGATGTGATAGGACTATCGATGAATGTAACAGCAAAGTCAGAACAGTTGTCTGTTACTAAGGGTTGCAAACTTACTATCTCTCCACATTCTAAGCTGATTTCAATCGGTAGATCTTCGAAGACAGGTGCTTCGTTATCACTAATGACTATTTCAATCATGGCAGTTGTAAAGTTGCCACAAGCATCTGTTGCTGTGAAAGTGCGCTGGATAAGATCCGAACAGCTTGTAGAAATTAAATTGTCTACATAGGTAACAACCACTTCCGAACAGGCGTCGTCTGCCGAAGCCATTTCGACTTCGGTTAAATCTGTACCGCAAGATATCGACCCTCCTTGTGGAATATTGGTGAAGAAGGGAGGCGTATTATCCAGAACGGTGATTACTTGTGAAGCTTCCGATGTGTTACCACATAAGTCGGTCGCAATCCAGGTGCGAATGAAAGTGTAGCCACACTCACCATCTATTGTTTGGGCTGAAAGACTTACGTTAGCCAAACCAGAACAATTGTCCGTAGCAAATACTTCTGGAACACTGATGGGATCGCCACAAGAAATAGTAATGTCCTCAGGAACATTGAAAATATTTGGCGCAGTAGTATCATCTACATTTATCGTCCAAGCTTGACTTACGGAAATACCGCAAGCATCGGTAATCGTGTATAAGCGAACAACTGTGAAGTTGTTGGGACAATCACCTTCAATGACAGAGTCTTCGGAAGTGAGCGTGATATTGCCACAACCAGCGGTGTAAGTAAGATTAGGATTAATACCAGGAGTGTAGAGACTGCATTCTATTTGAATATCTTGAGGAAAATTAATGAATGCGAGTGGTTCGTTGCTTTGCAAATCGATGGTCATTACAGCTGTGGTCGAATTGCCACATCCATCCGTGGCTGTGTATGTGCGCTCAATAAGCCCATTACAGCCTGACTCGACAACATTATCAGAATAGTCAATGGTAACGCTCGAACAATTGTCGGATGCTGTGACGTTGATACTTGATAATTCTTCGCATGTAGTGGTTACTGCTGCTAGAAATTCATCGAAAACAGGTGCTGTAGTATCCAGTGAGCTCCATATTTGTGAGGCATAGCTGCTCAATTCGCATGTGTTGGAGGCTCTGAAAAAGCGAGTATATTCATCACTTCCGCAATCATCGTTTACGGCTTGACAAGCTAGATCTGCATTGATATCTCCATGACCGCTGATAGGATTTCCATTTAAGAAACCGTCATAAAAAAACCAACCGCTGATACCGTAATTAGAGTTTTTATTATTCGCTGCATTACCAACTTGAAACCCGAAATAATAGTTGGATGGTTTAGGAGTTAGTTGAAGGTGACTTCCTTCGAGTTCGCCGGTACCTTGTAGATAGCAAAAGCCATCTTGCATTTCATAATAGCTCCAGTCGGTGTGCTGTGAACCAGCCAGATTAAGGTCGTTTTTGTATCCACGACCGAGTGCAGACCATTCTTCCCAATTTCTTTTATTATTAAGAATAATGAATACATCAAAGCCTTGTGCTGGATTTGCAGCGCTGTAGATATGGCCGGTAATCATGGCTTTATCGTCCTCATACTCGATCATTGAGCCTTGACTGTCAAAAAGCCAAACTACACTGTTGGTATTGACACCGGGCAACCAAAATGCCCAGTCAGGACCAGGACCGAATGCGGTATTGACGCTGCAATTGTTGATGGCACCACCTGTATGAACATCTGCGGATGTTACTGTAGTGTTGCCCTCGCAGCAAGCTGAGGCGGCTTCGGCCATTCCAAATATTGGATTTGACTCCAAGCAATCGGTGGTGGTATTTTCAGGAATGGAAGTGAATGTTGGATAACAAATATTTTGTGCATTCACTAGGTTGGAAAATAGGCTGAGGAATAATAACAGCCCAATAGAGTTAACTCTCATGGAAAATCAAGGTTAGGGTAAGTATATTGACAAAGTAAATAAGTATTTTTGAGTTACTTAGATATAGATGTGAGAAGTTTATCAACGTACTTGCTAACCAAAAAAAATCCCGCCGATATACTATCGGCGGGATTTGAACGTCTATCAATAAATGAGGATTACTTCTTTCTTTCTAGGACTTCATCGATCATTCCGTAATTCTTGGCTTCTTCTGCGATCATCCAGTAATCTCTGTCAGAATCACCCCAAACCTTATCGTAGGTCTGTCCGCTGTGGGTGGCGATGATATCATAAAGTTCTTTTTTCAACTTTTGAATTTCGCGAGCGGTGATTTCGATATCGCTTGCTTGTCCGCGCGCGCCGCCTAGGGGCTGGTGAATCATCACACGTGAATGCTTGAGACCTGTGCGTTTGCCAGCTTGGCCTGCGCAAAGCAATACCGCACCCATAGACGCAGCCATACCGGTGCATATAGTTGCAACGTCTGGATTGATGTACTGCATGGTGTCATAGATACCTAAACCTGCGTACACGCTTCCGCCTGGTGAGTTGATGTAGATTTGAATGTCTTTTTTACTGTCAGCGCTTTCCAAAAAGAGAAGCTGAGCTTGGATGATGTTGGCAATATAATCATCGATTTCCGTGCCTAGGAAAATGATACGATCTGCCATCAATCGAGAAAACACATCAACTTCTCTGAATGGCATGTTGCGCTCTTCGATTACGGTACGAGTCATCATTTCGGGACCGTACATGTGGCTAATTACGTCGTCCACCACGGTACCAGTGATACCTTGATGTTTCACCGCGTAATTTCTGAATTCCTTGCGGTTTATCATATTGTTGTTGTTTATTTTGGGTACCAATGTATAAACAAGTCCCTTATAAAAAAGGATTTGTCTTTTTTTAATAATTCACGTTCAATTATTGATAAAAGAACGAGCTTGGTTAGAGGGAAGATTTTTTTACCAAAAGCCCTTCTTTCAGACAGGCATCAAGGGCCTCTTTGAAGGTAAATACGCTAGTGTCAAATAGATTTGCGATTTCAATAAGGTCATGTTCTCCATCGCAGTAATTTACAAGATGGAGCAAGCGGTCAATAAAGTCTCTCGAGGTGCCATGAGTAAGAGAAGTGGGGTAAAGGCCACGCTTGCCCAACTGAGGCTCACAATACATCAGTGTATTGACAAAGGTATCATTCAGCTCCAGCAATTCAACCACAGAAAGATATGCCTGAACCGTGCCTTCTAATGCTTCAAAAGAAATGAAGGATTTATTGTCAAATGAAGTATGATATTGAGCGTACTCGTAATAAGGGGTTCGCATCAAAGAACCCACAGGAAGGTTGAATCCAGGAGAACAATACTGCCTTTCGTCGCTGCCATCAGTCTTAAACGGGCGAATTTGCCCATGTTTTATTACCTTCTCAAAATAGTGAGTCACTGCACGATCTGGTAAGCTATTCCCACGGCGCGATTTTTTATAGTGAAATTCACCGTTATCGCCACAACAGGTAAGAACAAATCCAGCAGCAGTTTTTTCTTTCATATGTCGCCCGTTTTCGGCCAAATAGCTTATCGCGCCAATAGTTTCGGGTATGAAAATAAATCTATAGGTGTATTTTCTAGATTTTAACTTTAGAATTTCACGATATAAGAAAGCAAGGGTTAAAGGCCCAGATAGTTCATTATTTGCCATGCTTGGATGACAGACATAGGTAGAAAACATGATTTCCTCTTCGCTGTCGCCGGGTAAAATTAAATCCGCATAAGTAAGTGAGCCTTCTTTGTGACCTGCATCTATAAAAACATGATATTCTCCATCTTTGGGAAGAGATAAAAATTCATTGTGCGAGATACAAAAACCCCACTTTTCTTTGTAGTAACTGGTTACGTATGGGATGGCCTCAGGCATCGACTCGATCGTAAACAAATGATCTTTTAATTCAGTATAATTTATCTTTTTATTAATTCCAATACTGTAATTTAGAATATGTAAATTATTGATTTTGAAATCGGCTATTTTTTTTCCCTCTGGGGTAAGTATGTATGCATCGTTAATATACCATTCTTTTGGAACCTCCCAATCGAATACTTTTGTTCCGCTTGGAACTTCATGAATGGATAAAGGAATAATTTCTGAAAGAATGCGAAGAGTATCTCTCACACCTTGCCCAGTAATGCTGCGGCAAATGGGCCACAAGCGATCGAAATATGCTTCTATTTCTTTTGTCATGATCGTATTTCTTTGTCTTCCCTCAAACTTTTCAAATAGCCTTCGTTGATTATACTAGTGCTATTGATTTCAGATATTTCTTGATGCGTTTCTAGAAAGTGGATGAGTTGTGCGGTAGTGAAAGTATCTCCCAGTTCCTTGAAAATAATTTCATTTAATTTGAAATCATTTTCATTATCTACAGATAATTTAAATTTATATCTATCGTCGAATTTTCGCCAAGATTTTTTGAATTGAGGATTTTTTTTGATGTAAGGAGTAACATGCTCACGTTCGGACTGCATTTTACTTTTCTCCCAAGCCTCAACTAGAGACGCTGAAGTGAAAACTTCTGCTGTAATTCCGTCTTGGGAGTATTGAGGAGGCTCATTACCATTTGAAAAATAATCAACATCAAGTTTTAGGAATTCCTCAATACAAAAATCAACTACAGCTCCATCGTGTGTGGGATTGTCACAGCAAATCCTAACAATGGTTGTTGCATCGGACGCAAGTTTCTGGTATGCTTTATAAAATCGGTCTAAAACGTCGTCTTCCGATCCACGGTAGCACAAGATATTGTGATTTATACAATAAGTCTCGATAACGTCATCTTTCGAGTCAACAGTGGTGGCCACGATCCATGCGTCTACTTTAGTTGAACGTGAGAGACGTTGAAGACATAGTTCTAGGATACTTTTACCATGAATGGGCATCATTACCTTGCCAGGTAGGCGAGTACTTCCCATTCTGGCTTGAATGATTCCAAATATCATTTTTTATGCTTTGAATCTAGTAATTGCTTGTGTTCTTGCATTGCCTCCTCATTTTTAGTGAGGTTGCTGTCGTGCATTCTATAGCGGTATAATGGAATGATAATATTATAAATGTTATACTTTTCTTTCCATCTTATTCTTAAGTCTTCTTCTTCACGAGCGCGAAATGTTGCGTCATAAAGGCCAATAGTGTAGAGAAAATCTTTTCGGAACATGATTCCACAAGCAATGGGTTCTTCATCCCCATTTACATGGCGAATGCGCCCTCCTCTTTCATTTACAAGAAAATAATCGGTTGACACGGCATCCAAATTAATATTTTCTTCTAAAAATAATTTTTCAACCTTTAGGAGGTCTTTATGGATGTAATCGTCGGCATCGAGAAATACAATAAATTGTCCTCGGGCCTTTTGAATACCGAAGTTTCGCGCTCCCGCTAGACCGAGGTTTTTTTCTAGGTTGAAAACCCTTACCTCATCTACGTAATTTTCGAGGATAGCGCTGGTATGATCCGTAGAAGCGTCATTGACCACGATGATTTCGTATTCTAATTTAGATAAAGACTGGTCTAGAGCGCTTCGAATAGCTCTTTCTACATATTGAGCATAATTATGGGAAGTTATAATAAGCGATACCATGATTATTTTGACTTGCGCTTGTTTTTGGTGGTCTTTTCATATTCGCCATATCCGCCATAATTGTAGCCGTAGCCATAACCATAACCATACCCATATCCGTAGCCATATCCGTACTTATAGGCGTACTTTCCATAATAATATTTCCAACGCTTTTGCTTGATGTTATTTAACATCAAAAGACCATTTTTGAGATTGTTTTGAGAAAGCACTTCTTCAAGGAAGCGAACACCTTGCTTGGTAGCTTTTTCGGTGTTCATGATAAATATTCCAAGATTGACTTTATTGAACAAAACAAGAGAGTCACTAATCAATGATAGCGGAGGCGTATCGATGATGATATAATCGTAAATCAATTTGTTTTCAGCGATCAACTGGTCGACCTTTTCTGTCATTACCAATTCTGATGCGTTTGGAGGGACAGGACCCGCAGGTATTACATCTAGATTTTCTATTTGAGTAGGCACTACCGAGTCAGAATAGTGAGTGCGATTGATAAGATAAGACGAAATACCAGTAACGTTTTCCAATCCAAAGATCTTGTGAACTTTAGGTTTGTGCATGTCAAAGTCAAGAACTAGCACCTTTTTAGAGGCCTTCGCAAGAACCGCAGCAAGGTTAACACTCACAAAAGTTTTACCTTCACCAGGGTGAAGCGAGGAAACAAGAATTACTTTCGGTCCTTCGGTATTTAACACATACTGCAAACTCGTACGAATGCTTCGGAATGCTTCAGCCACATTGCCTCGAGGATTAGAGATGAGCGCAATAGGCTCAATATCGATGTCGGGGTGATTTGGAACACCGCCAATAATAGGAATTTTAGTAAGGCTCTTGAGTTCTGATGTATTTTCAATTCTTTCAAAAAATACCATTCGAATTAAGCCAATTAAAAACGCTAAAAGAAGTGCAATGCCTATTGCTAAATAAGTTGCAGACTTTTTATCCGGGCCAACAACACCCAACGAACGGGCAGTTTCAATGATACTTGTTTGTGGAATAATAGCGGCACGAGCAATAACAGTATTTGCTTTTTTCTCAAGCAAAAAAGTATATAAGCCCTCGTTTACAACCAACTTTCGTTCGATTCCAAGAATTTCTCTTTGTGATTTTGGAAGACTGCGTAAACGATATTCTAATTCAACAACCACGCGCTGAAGATCTACAATCTTACCTTCAAGGGCACCCTTGGTGTCACGTACATATTTGAAAATATTGTTCTTAATGTTCTTGATTGTGGAATCAACACGCATTATTCTTCTGTCTGCGTCTTTATAGTCTACCTGCAGTTCAGAGCGCTTGATTCGAGCTTGGAATAATTGCATCACAAAATCTTGGATGACTTTATCCTCTCCATCCAAATAACTCAGCGGGGGAAGTACTGTATTCTTTTCTTCTTTGTAAAGATATTCTTCCAGACCTGAAATGGCTTCTTTGCGCAACTTCAATTGCTCTAACTGAACTTCTGAACTCGTCAATTGGTCAAACGCTGCTCTTTGTTCTCTATCCAGATCCAAAATTTGCTGCGATTCTTTATACGCATTGAGGACACCCTCCAAAGAATCCAGAATTCCTGTTATCTCATCGAGCTGACGATCAATAAAACGCTCCGTATTCTTGTTGATGGTAATTTCGTTTTGAAGCGTAAAATCAATATATTCTTTAGCGAGCGTATCTAAAAACATCTTAGCCCTATTGGGTAATTCATCGCGCAGAGTCAAACCAAGTATACTTGTATACTCCATGTTTTCTATCGCTAAGTTGCCTTTGTACTTACTTACCAACCAGTCTGGATTGTGCACTAAAACTTGGAAATTTTGCTCTTGAACAGTTCGCAGCCACGTCTCATCAAGCTTTTCAGAGAGGTTCACTTGAATCGTGAAATTGATATCCTCGTTGAACTTTCCAAATTCAAATTCATACACCTGCTTCGTGTTGCGATAGGTATAACTGAGCTCGTATCTTTTCAGGTCGAGAACTCGAATACTAAATGGCACATTGAATAAAGATGGTTCAAGTCTGCGCCAATCAATATGCACGTCAATAGCATCAAAGCGGTCTACTTGTAACACTTTTAAACGCCCCACGAGAAAATAACTTTGAGTAAAGTCTACCTTGCTCAAAACAGAATTAATCATATCGTAAGACGATAAAATTCTTTTTTGATTGGTGATATCTTGAAGCACAGAATAATAACCAAGACTCGAAAGCATTTTCGTTTGGTAGTCGTAGGTTTCTCCGGATTTTAAAAGGATTTCTGTCTTTGCTGCGTAGATACTTGGCTTGCGATAATTGAGTAAGAGTGCAATTACAAAAGCAATAGCCGAAAAACCAAGCATCAAATACCAGTTCTTGGAAATAAACTTGATTATTGGCCTCAAATCGTCGGCGTCCAAAAAACTGGTCTTCTGCTGTGACATATAAAAGTATAGTGTGGATGCAAATATATGAAGTAATCCAATGGTGTAGCACTCTTATCAAGCTCGAATGAATATTTGCCTTGTATCAGAAAAAATTCATACCTTTGACCTGAACTTTAAGTACGACACATGATTAACTTGCGCAATATCATTACAGCCGTCGTTTTGATTGCTATTCCAATGCTTTTAATGTCCCAGCCGCCAGACCCACCCGGAGGCGGTAGTCCTCCCTGCGGTGAGCCTTTTGGTGCCGTTTGTCCTATCGATGGTGGCGTTAGTTTCTTAATAGCGGCGGGTCTTGCTCTTGGCGGAAAAAAGGCTTTTGATATGAGCCGCAAGCGTTCCTAATGATTAGAGATTTATTTAAAAATCCTTTTTCACGCTTTCTAATTTTCAGCACCGCACTCTACCTGGTTTGGTATTTTACCTACGAATTTTATCTCAAGGAAAATACTCTTATCAACGAGTATGTCATCGACTCACTTGTAAACCTTGGAGAAGGCTTTCTACAATTGCTTAACTTTGAGACTACCTCGTATTCTGACGGACGATTTCGACAGCATTTTGGTGTATCAGGTTCTGCGGGTGTCACTATTGGAGCCCCCTGTGATGGTATAGTCCTTTTCGCTTTGTTTATCGTATTTATGATAAGCTATCCCGGTCCCATGCGTCATAAATTATGGTACATGCCAGTGGGGCTGGTTCTTATTCACGGGCTCAATGTGCTCAGAGTAGCGGGACTGGCTTTGATTGTGCATTATAACGAAAAGTGGTTTAGCTTTAATCACGACTACACCTTCACACTCGTTGTGTACGCCGCAGTATTTGGACTCTGGTGGCTGTGGATCGCCAAATTTTCTCGAATTCGGAAAGCTGCCACAACATGAATGCGCTCAAATGGACACTAATAATTTTAACAACCATTGTGGTTGGGTTTTTCGTCGAGTTAATAAAGGTAAACGTTAACTTCAACATAGAGCAAGGACCTAAGTACGAAAGGTTCTTTGAACTGACTCCTGAGGAAAGGTCTGGCGCCCTTGAGGAATTGAAAATGGACAACCCATTTGATTATTATCACAGTCATACTTCTCTGTTCTGGCTCAATTATCTTAACCTCAAACAACTAAAAATTCTCAAATGGGTACATACAATTCTTTTTGTCGCTGTTTTCTTTCTCATAAATAGCTGGATGGTCAAAAGAGTGATTCACGATGAAAGAGCGATAAAATGGTTATTCATCACCTACGCTTCCGCTTTTAGTTTTGCTTTGATGATCTATCTCATAGGACTGCCAACAGCGAAAGCCCACTTATTTTACAATGTAAGCCGAAAAATGATCGGAGCCCTTCAATCACCAATTCCGACGATGATGAATTGGGCTGCTTGGAAACTTTACCATCAACAACATGATATTAGATAACCTCGACAATAGCAGTAAAATCTGGATTTATATCGCAAACAGATTTTTGAGCCAAGCCGAAACTGAAAAAATTTCAGAAGAATTGACTTCGTTTCTTAAAAATTGGTCAGCTCACGGGGCGGCACTTTTTTCAGGATTTTCGATTGAAGCAAGCCGAACTATTATCGTGGGTGTCGACGAAAAACAGGCCGCGGCAAGTGGATGTAGCATCGACAAATTGGTTCACTTCTTTAAAAAACAAGGCGAAGAAATGGGCGTCAATTTCTTTGATCGAATGCAAGTAATGTTCGAAAAAGAAGGTCGTATTGAATTCACTCCTTTAAATAATTTTTGGGCTATGAGAAAGGCCAATATCATCACAGACGATACAGATATATTCGACACAACTGTCTTGAATCTAGGAGAGTGGAGAGAAGGCTGGAAGAAAAAATTTGGCAACAGCTGGCACGCGGAAGTATGGGGTCGGTAGACAGTTCAAAACGAGCTCATTAGTTGTTTCGATGGACTTTTTTGCTATATTTTTTTACACAATCTTCCGTTTGTGTCATTCTATATTCTATTTTAGCCATCTATCCGAGGGAAAAGCCTTAACCTTGCTAAACAATCTCGGTGGAGCTGGACGGTGGTCTAGCAGAAAGTAAAAAAAATTGTTTATTAACCAAAACCAAATCAAATGATCCAAAAGTTTACAAAACTTTCGGTGCTTGCTTCAGTTGTATTGGTGTGTTGCTCTTGGTTTACGAATAGTGCAAATGCACAAACATTCTCTAACCCAGCTACAATCACAATCAATGCTGTAGGAGCAGCAACCCCCAGTCCTTCAAACATCGTTGTTACGGGCGGTCCAGCCTCAATTGATGTAGTGTCTGTGACCTTGAACAATATGTCACACACTTGGCAATCTGATATTGACATTTTACTCGTAGCTCCAAACGGAGAATCAATCGTGTTGATGTCTGACGCAGGTGGCGGTAACGCTTTCACAAATCAAACTTATGTCATTGCTGACTTTGCTGGCGCTTTGTTTAGTGATCTTGCAGTCAACCTTGGCGGTTCATATAGACCTACAAATTTCATCGCTGGTGATATATTCACAGGCTTTGCAGGCGCTATTGGTAATTCAGCGCCTGCTGGTGCTAATACTTTTGCTTCTGTATTTGGCGGTGATAATGCTAACGGCACTTGGTCACTATTCGTTCAAGATGACGTAGGAGGTGATGCAGGTACAATCCAAAGCTGGAGTATTACTTTTGCTTCTGCAGCTTCGGGCTGTACTTCACCAACTGCATGTAACTACGATCCTGCAGCTACTGCAGATGATGGTTCTTGCGTTTTCCCTGGATGTACTGATAGCGGTGCAGTGAACTTTGATGCAACCGCTGGTTGTGATGATGGTTCTTGCTGCTTTGATCAAATTGTTACCCTCAACATGTTCGATGATTTCGGCGGCTGGCAAGGCGCAGTAGCTACTATCATCGATGTAAATACTGGTCTCGAAGCTGGCACAGCTTTCTTGGCCGCAGGAAATGCCGGTGTAGCTACATTCTGTCTTCCTGACGGATGTTACGTAATTGAAGTTACTGCTGGTACTTGGCCAGGTGAAGTTTCTTGGGAACTTATTACAGACCAAGGTACTATTACGGGCGGTGCTCCAGAAGCTGGCGCTGTATTTGGCGTTGGTGCTCCTGTTTGTATTGCTGGTTGTACTGATAGCGGTGCTACAAACTATAATCCAGCTGCTACTGTGGATGATGGAAGCTGTTTGACTTGTGCTCCTGGCCAACAAGTAGCTGTATTTAATATGTTTGACGACCTCGGAGATGGCTGGAATGGCTCTCAATATTTCATTGCAAACGCTGGCGGTACTATCGTTGCACAAGGTACTTTGGATGATGGAGCTGAGGCAAGTGACGCTTTCTGTTTACCACAGGGCTGCTTCTCAGTTACTGTTACCGCTGGCACTTGGCCAGATGAGGTGTCTTGGACCCTTACCACATCTACCGGAACTATCATCGCACAAGGTGATAACCCAGACGGAAGCTCTCAAGCTTTTGCTTGGGCTGGTGCGACTGGTTGTACAATCCCTGGTTGTACTGACTCAGGTTGTAACAACTATAACCCACAAGCTACAGAAGATGATGGTTCATGTATCTGCCCTCCAGCCAACGATAACTGCGCCAACGCAGTAGATGTAGGTTGCGGTGTTACAGTTACAGGAACTACTATTGGTGCAAATGATGATGCAAACGCTGGCGAATGCCAAGGCGTTGCAAATACTTCACCTGGTGTATGGTACAGATTGATTGGTACTGGAGATCAAGTGACGCTTTCTACTTGCGGAACGGCGGTGGATACTAAGATTCACGTTTATGCAGGAAATTGCAATGCTCTCTCTTGTATCGCTGCAAATGACGACGGTCCAAACCCTCCATGCGCAGGCTTCTCTTCTCAAGTTCTTTTCACTTCACTACCAGGTGTGAGCTACTATATTATGGTATCTGAATTTGGTCTTGGTATTGGTATCGACTTCGAATTGGAAGTTACTTGTATCGATTGCGGTGGTGCTCCGCTCAATGATGATTGTGCAAGTGCATTCCCTCTTCCAGATGGAGCTGAAGTTTCTGGTACACTGTGCTGTACAAACCCTGACGATATTTCTGACGTCAATGCTTTTGCTTCAGGTTATGGTGTATGGTACACTATGAACTCTGGTAACTTCGATACATTCGACTTCAATTTGACTAACGTATCAGGTGCAAATGCTGGTTTGATCGTTTTTGAATCTGCTGGTGATTGCTCTACTCTTGATGTGTTGGCAGTTTGTGGACCAGTAGTTGGAACTTGCGCTGGTAGCTTGTATGCTGCGAATATTCCAATTCAACAAAACACAGACTACTACTTCTTAGTATATACAACCAACGCTCCAGGTTGCGGTGAATTTACATTGACTGCTGATCTCGCTGGTGTTGGATGTACAGACCCATTGGCTTCTAACTATGATCCTATCAATACCATCGAAGATGGTACTTGTATCTACACAGAAGCTCCAGCTAACGATCTATGTGCTGACGCGATTACTCTAAACTGTGGAACGAACATTATCGGAACTACAGCTTTATCAACTAATACTGGTGTTCCTACAGCTTGCGGTACCTCTAATGGTGATGCTGGCGTTTGGTACACATTCGTAGGAGATGGCCAAGTGATATCATTGAACTCTTGCGGTTCTGCCATCGATACACGTATTGAGGTTGTCTCTTCAGCTAATGGCTGCGCAGGTCCTTACACTTGCGTAGTTGGTGAAGACGATGACGCTTCTGACGAAGGTTGTGGCTTCTTCGATGGAGATGACGCTTCCGTATCTTTCGTTTCTCAAGTAGGTGTTACTTATTTCGTGTATGTTTCAGCAGGTGCAGTGGATACCAATGGTGACTTCCAAGACGACCTCTTCGACGGACCATTCACACTTGATTTCCAGTGTGCTCCGCTTGTTGCAGGTTGTACCGATGCGTGTGCATGTAACTTTAACCCAGACGCCAACGAAGAAGATGACTCTTGTGAATACTTCTCTTGCGCTGCTTGTGGTGCTGGCGAAACAGCATTCCTCTTCCAAATGGATGATACCTTTGGTGATGGTTGGAATGGTGCTACTTATACCATTGAAGACCTCGCTGGTAACGTTATTGAAACAGGTTCATTGAACGATGCTCAGTGTTCAGAAGACAACAATGCCTTCGCTGGTGCTGATACAGGATTCGATGTGTTCTGTTTGGCTGATGGCTGTTACACTATCTCAGTTACCCCAGGTACTTGGCCAGTTGAAGTGGAATGGGCACTATTTGATCAAAATGGAGTTGAAATCATTTCTGGTGGTGCACCTACAGTGGACGTTACGTTTACTATCGGTGCTGGTGTTTGTGGATGTACAGACCCAACAGCTTGTAACTTCGACCCAGCTGCAACAGATGATGATGGCTCTTGCGAATTCACAACTTGCGCTGGTTGTACCGACAACACAGCATGTAACTTCGATCCAACTGCTACAATCTCTAACCCAGTAGAATGTTGTTATGACAACTGCTTGACATTCATCATGAACGATTCATTCGGTGATGGCTGGAATGGTAACGTAGCTGTAATTACTAGTTTGACTACTGGTGATATCATCGGAACTGCAACGCTTCCTGCTGCAACAAGCACTGGAACTGTTTCTTTCTGCGTGCCAGATGGCTGCTACAGAATCACAGTAGGTGGTGGTACCTTCCCGCTAGAAGTTTCATGGATTCTTACAGGTTCCAACAGTGGAATTCTAACTGGTGCTGTTAACACCAATGGTGTCCAGTTCAGCGTGGGTTCAGGTAACTGTACTCCTGGCTGTACCGAACCATTTGCTTGTAACTACAACCCAGATGCTGGTCTTAGCGATTGTACGCTTTGTGAATACAACTCTTGTCAAGGCTGTACGTATGCTCAAGCTGAGAACTATGATCCAGCTGCCTTAATCGACGATGGATCTTGTATCATCGTAGGTGGTTCAAGCTGTCCAGCCGACGTTAACTCTGACGGTGTAGTCGGTGTGGCTGACCTTCTTGAGGTGTTGAACCAATTCGGTAGCACTTGTCCTAACTAATAAAGTTTAAACAACTAAATATTAAAAGGTTATGTCGAAAGACATAACCTTTTTTTTTTCTCTCCGTATCACGTCCATACATTATTGGATGTGAACATGAAAACAACCCTACTTTTTTTTCTCTCTGCCTTCTCTTGCTTGAGTTTCAGCTCTAGAGCGGCTATTTTTGAATTTTCTTGGTCTAAGAAATTAGTGAGCCAAGAAATATTTTTTGGCGGCTGCACAGATTCTGGTGCTTGCAACTACGATCCTGGAGCTACTTTCGACGATGGCACTTGTTGTTATGACAATTGCGTGGAAATTGATATTTCTAGCAGCGCATTCCCTGCTGAGGTAGGCTTCATTCTCTTCGACGAAAGTGATGTTGAAATATTAAACGTGCCAAACAATGGTGCTCCGTTCAACGAGGTAGTGTGTCTTCCTAACGGATGTTATCATTTTCAGATGATTGATGAATTTGGCGATGGTTGGAACGGCGCTGCCCATAATATTAGCATAGTTGGCGGCGCCACGATTGCATCGGGAGGGTTTCCCAATCTTCCAGTAAATGCAGCATTTGAAAATAATGTATATTTTACAATAGGGGGCGGAGTTCTAGGCTGTACAAATGCTACAGCTTGTAATTACAACCCAGCGGCAACATGTGATAATGGCACCTGCGATTTTGTAACTTGTTATGGATGCATCGATAGTGAAGCATGCAATTTTAATGCATCAGCAATTTTCGATGACGGATCATGTTGTATGACCAATTGTGTTGATCTTGTTATGATTGATTACGTGGGTGATGGATGGAATAACGGTTATTATGAAATAAAAGATGATATGGGAGTACTTGTGTCAACAGGTACATTGGATGAAACCAAAAGTTATGACGAATTATCTCTATGTCTAGAAGATGGTTGCTACACTTTTGAATTGTTTGGTGGAGAATATCCAGAGGAAATAGAGTGGTCATTAGTAGGAGTGAACGACGGCCCCATTCTTGGTGACGGAATATCTTCTACGTTTGTTTATTTCAGTTTGGGTAGTACCGAATGCTTTGGATGCACAGATGAAGCTGCTTGTACTTACAATCCTTTCGCAATCGTAGATGACGGCTCGTGCATTGCAGGTCCTTGTGTCGCATATGACAATCCTTGGACCGCTCGCCTCATAAACCCGACAGCATTTCCTGCGGTATCCAACTTCTCGGGTATACTAAACGGAGCTACCCCTTCACAAGTGGCTAGAACAGCTTCTGCAACAGGTGAGGATGTGTGGTTCAGGTTTGTAGCTCAATCAACTGGAGCAGGATTCACAGCAAACTCCACAGTGACCGATCTTGCAATTGTTTTGGTCGATGATGGCTATCGCAAATTAAAAGAGTCAAACCTCCGAACAGGTGTTGGTTTAGAGGCCTTAAATACGGATGAGTTGGAAGTTGGGCGTACGTACTATGTTGGCGTCAGAAATACGAATTCAGCCCTTGGTGCAGGAACATTTTCATTCACCGCAGCACGATTGAGAGCTGGCCTCGCAGCAAATGCAGCCCTGCCTTACTCAATCTGTGGCAATTTAAAAACGCAATGGACAGGTGCAAGTCAATTCAACTTTCATTTTCAAGATGCTGTGACATTAGAAGACATTTATTTCAACTCTTCGAGCACTACAATCTTTTTGTCTGCGGTGCCAGGACTGAGATACAACAGACAATACAACTTAGGAGTAAGCTCTACGTTTTCTCTACCAAACTCACTTGGTATGAATGAAACATATTTTGTTGAGTACACTATA
>JBILSZ010000020.1:0-36941 GCA_044371755.1 Flavobacteriales bacterium
AGCTTGGCGAGCATGCCCATGCTATAAACCACATTCACGGCCTTTTCGGCAATCTTGTAGTTTTCAAATTCTGGGCTGTCAATGATGGCCAACACTTCCGCGGCACAATCATTTAAAGTAGGCAAGATCTGATCTGTCTTTAGTTTGATTGCCGCAGGCACTTTGGCGGCAAACCAGCTATTGGGCTTGTTGACGGTCTCACGGAAACGCTTGCCTGGCGATTCGACGGTGCCTCCAAGTATTTTATGAAAATAGGAGAAGGCAGAGGCGCTTTTGTAAGAATAGTCAGTAATGGCTAATCCTGCTGCTTCCGATGCGGCAATAGCACTTTTACAAGGCTCTTCCAATTTATTTTCGAAAGATCGAAGGAGCGATAAGAGTTGCTTTCTTATTCTTTCGAAGTCATCAAGACTCATCGTCTCAATTTCTTTAAGTGCAGCAATCGACTCTTCATTTCCTAGCTGGTAGCAAACGTCTTCGAGATTCCCTCTGATTTTGAAGCTTTTTTCCGATTCGAAATTTTCAAGGGCGAATTTTTCGAGGTAAGTCGTCAATTCGGTGTTCGACCCTATTTGATCGAGAACAGTATCTACGATCCGTTCATTGAATGCTGCTGTGTCCATCTCGATTGTAAAATCTGGATGAAGGCGAAGGTCACGCGCAAAGCTGCGTACAATGCGGTGTGTGAAGCTATCAATGGTAGATATGCCGATAAGACCATAATTGTGCAACATGTGCACAAGCGTCTTTTCCGCTCGAATCCTCAGTTCATGGTCTGGAATGGCGAGTTTTTCTTTTATTTCTTCAAAAAGTTGATTGGGCTCAGCGCTAGGGTTGGGGAGGGCGCTAAATTCCTTAAGGCGCATTATCACACGCTCCTTCATCTCCGCCGCTGCCGCATTGGTAAAGGTAATCGCTAGGATATGCTTGTAGTAGGTATGGTCTTTTGTGCCCAGTGCCAATTGAAGATAAAACTTCACGAGGGCATAGGTTTTTCCGCTTCCGGCGGAACTTTTGAGCACATAAAAGTTCTTGATGTCAGCCATGCAGCGAATATGGTTATTTTTGCAGTCTATTTCAAATGTTGCGATGAAAGAAATTACCTGTTCGTTTTGTGGAAGAAAGAAAAGTGAAGTGAGCATTCTGATTGCAGGCCTTAGTGGCCATATTTGTGAGGATTGTGCCTCACAAGCCAATGCAATTGTCAATGAGGAGGTGCGTTCAAAGGCCGCAACTCCCGCTAATAAAGATCTAGAACTTCAAAAGCCTGCGGATATCAAGGTTTTTATAGATGAGTATGTCATCGGTCAGGATGAGGCGAAAAAGTCGCTCGCTGTGGCTGTTTACAACCATTACAAGCGCCTGATGCAGAAGGATACAAAGGATTCTGATGGCGTAGAAATCGAGAAGTCAAACATCATCATGATAGGGGAGACGGGTACGGGCAAGACGCTTTTGGCTAAAACCATTGCGAAAATGCTGCACGTTCCTTTTTGTATAGCCGATGCTACTGTGCTTACAGAGGCTGGATATGTAGGGGAAGATGTGGAAAGCATCCTTTCTCGCCTATTGCAAGATGCGGATTATGATGTGACCCGCGCCGAAAGAGGAATTGTTTTCATTGACGAAATTGATAAAATCGCTCGCAAGAGTGATAATCCTAGCATCACGCGCGATGTAAGCGGTGAAGGTGTGCAACAGGCGCTATTGAAGCTCCTAGAAGGTTCGGTGGCCAATGTACCACCACAAGGAGGTCGCAAGCACCCCGAACAAAAAATGATTCAGGTCAATACCAAGAATATCCTCTTTGTCTGTGGCGGTGCTTTTGATGGCATCGATAAAATCATCGAGAGAAGAATGAATACCGCTGCGATCGGCTACGGCACGCAGGGCGCAGATATGGTGGATCGCACCAATATGCTTCAATATGTGAGTCCGCTCGACATCAAGCGCTACGGTCTCATCCCTGAATTGATCGGACGATTCCCAGTGCTCACTCACCTCAATCCATTGGATGAGGTGACTTTGAGAAGGATTCTCACGGAGCCTAAAAATGCACTTATCAAACAGTATGTGAAATTGTTTGATATGGATGGAGTGAAATTGACTTTTGATAAAAAGGTGTTAGACTTCATCGTTGAAAAGGCGATCGAGTACAAGCTCGGAGCGCGCGGCCTTCGCGGTATTTGCGAAGCCATCATGCTCGACGCGATGTATGATTTGCCTTCTTCTAAAGAAAAAGAATTCAAAGTCACACTGGCCTATGCCAAGGATAAATTCAGCCGTAGCAAACTCAGCCAATTAAAGGTGGCATAATTTTGCACCTCTTTTTTGTTGGTTTTTTGTTGAAAACTACAAGTAGGATTTTTCAGGTTACGTAGTACGTTTGACTCAACGATTTTTACATGATTAGCGAAGCTGCCGTCTTCTTTATTGAGGCGGCAGTTTTGCTTTTTTATAAAAGGTGAAACAAGAAAACGAACATATCAGCGCCGTGAGTAATGCCGTGGTAGAGACCCCGTTGATGAAGCAATACAACGGAATTAAAGCGCGCTATCCAGATGCTTTATTGCTTTTCAGAGTAGGTGATTTTTATGAGACGTTTGGTGAAGATGCCATTCGTGCTTCCAAAATTTTGGGTATCACACTCACCAAAAGAAAAAACGGAGCCGCAGCTTATGTCGAGCTCGCAGGCTTTCCTCATCACAGCCTCGATACCTATTTGCCCAAGCTCGTAAAGGCTGGCAATCGCGTAGCTATTTGCGATCAACTCGAAGATCCAAAACTCACAAAAAAAATCGTCAAGCGTGGTATCACCGAATTGGTGACGCCCGGTGTTTCTTACAACGATAAAACCATCGATGCTTCGTCGAATAATTTTGTCGCGGCCGTGGCTTTCACGGGCAACAACAATGCGCCTGGTAATGCGGGTGTAGCTTTTTTGGATATTTCAACAGGTGAATTTCTCGCCGCTCAAGGTTCGATAGAATACGTGGACAAACTCATTCAGAGTTTCCGTCCGAATGAGGTTTTGTATCAAAAACAATTTGATCAGACGTTTAAAAATTCCATCGGCGATCGTTTCTACACCTTCCGTTTGGATGAGTGGGTCTTTACGAAAGAATTTGCAGAAGAAATTTTGACCAAACATTTCGGCACCAAATCGCTCAAAGGTTTTGGTGTGGAAGAGTTGAACCTTGGAGTGATGGCTGCGGGTGCGATAATGCATTATCTCGCAGAGACGCAGCATGATAAAGTAGCGCACATCAGCACGCTCGGGCGCATCGAAGAAGATCGCTATGTATGGCTCGATAAATTCACCATTCGAAACCTCGAGTTGGTGAGCAGTGTGCATGAGAATGCAAAGACTCTGGTAGATATCATGGATGAAACGGTGAGTCCTATGGGCGGCCGTCTCTTGCGCCGTTGGATACTTTTGCCATTAAAAGAAGTATCGCTCATCGAACAGCGTCTCGCTGTGGTGGATTATTTTAATCATCACAATGAAGTATTAGAAAATCTAAGTACAGAGTTAAAACATATTGGAGATTTAGAAAGACTTATTTCTAAAGTTGCTGTAGGCCGCATCAATCCGCGCGAGGTGCAACAAATTCGCCGCGCACTTGATGCAATTGCGCCCATCAAAGAGATGTGCGTGCAATCCAAAAATCAAGAGTTGATTGCTATCGGTAATCAATTGAATCCTTGTGAAGACATCGCCAATCGCATTCGTCGCGAAATTCATCACGATCCTCCGATAGCGATGAATAAGGGACAAGTGATTGCAGAAGGGGTGAATGCGGAGTTGGATGAATTGCGCAATCTTGCATTCAAGGGAAAGGACTATCTTTTACAAATACAACAGCGCGAAGCGGAGAGAACGGAAATTCCTTCATTGAAAATTTCGTACAACAATGTATTCGGATACTATCTCGAAGTGCGCAATACACACAAGGACAAAGTGCCCGCTGATTGGATTCGCAAGCAGACGCTCACGCAAGCCGAGCGATACATCACGGAAGAACTGAAAGAATACGAAACGAAAATTTTGGGTGCTGAAGAAAAAATTGGCTCAATAGAATTTCGTATTTTCAATGAACTCGTAGCAGCGATCATGGAATACACATCATCGATTCAATTGAACGCACAATTGTTGGCGCGAGTAGATTGTTTGATGTCGTTTGCGAAAGTCGCGGTGAAGTATAACTATGTGAAGCCATCGGTGAATGATAGCAAAGTGTTGAAGATATTGAATGGCCGCCATCCGGTAATCGAACGATCATTGCCTGCGGGAGAAGAGTATGTGAGCAATGATATTTATCTCGATAATGAGACGCAGCAAATCATGATGATTACGGGTCCCAACATGTCGGGTAAGTCGGCCGTGTTGCGTCAGACGGCGCTCATCACATTGATGGCGCAAGTGGGATCGTTTGTGCCAGCATCATCGGCAGATATTGGTATTGTAGATAAGATATTTACGCGCGTTGGCGCGAGTGATAATATTTCGAGTGGCGAATCTACTTTCATGGTTGAGATGAATGAAACCGCGAGTATTCTCAACAATTTGAGCGATCGCAGTTTGATTCTTTTAGATGAAATTGGGCGCGGCACGAGCACCTATGATGGCATCTCTATCGCATGGTCGATAGCGGAGTTTGTGCACGAACATCCGCGATTTAAAGCGAAGACGCTTTTTGCTACCCATTATCATGAGTTGAATGAAATGGAGGGTATTTTCAAGCGCATTCGCAATTTCAATGTCAGTGTGAAAGAAGTGGGGCAGCGTATCATCTTCTTGCGCAAGTTGGCTCAAGGCGGCAGCAATCATAGCTTTGGTATTCACGTAGCGAAATTGGCGGGCATGCCCTCTAAAGTGGTAGATAGAGCGAAGGAAGTATTGGTGCAATTGGAAAAGTCACATTCGAAAGAAAATCTTAATGGCAACATCAAACAAGTGGCGCAAGACGCAGCAGTACAATTGAGTTTTTTCCAACTCGACGATCCCTTGCTCGAACAGATACGCGACGAAATCATCCACCTCGACATCAACACCCTCACCCCCGTCGAAGCCCTCATGAAACTCAACGAAATCAAGCGACTGATCAAGCCGTAGGTACTAAGGTACGGAGTTACGGAGGTACGGAGGGACGAATTCGCAATTCGCAATGACTGCTTCGCGATGACTGCTTCGCAATGACTGATTCGCAATTCAAAAATCCAAAATCCAAAATCCAAAATCCAAACTCCAAGTTCCAAATTCCTCTCCTGTTCCCCACCTGCCCATGAATGGGCAGGCTATTAACGTTTATCTTCCCTCCTATTTCCTATTCCCTATTCGTCCCTCCGTCGCTCCCTTGTTCTTGTTCTCGTTCTTTCTTAAATCCTATAAAATGCGATTTTCGACACTTTTGAGGAGTTATTTTTGTAAAAATATGCATTTTCGGGGAGTTATGGTGTTTTTTTTGAGTATCTTCGTATGCAATGAAAAGAAAGGCATACGGTACTCTATTAGAATGGAAAAACTCGCCAAAGCGCAAACCTTTGATTATTCAAGGCGCCCGTCAGGTGGGAAAAACTTTCCTTATGAAACAGTTCGGTGAGGAAGAGTTTCAGTATGTGGCGTATTTTAATTTTGAAAGTCATCCAGCACTCGCCAAGGTATTCGATTATGATCTTTCACCTGAGACTATCGTCAAAAGTTTGAGGTTGTTGAGTGATTCAATTATAGAACCTGAGAACACGCTTATCATATTTGATGAGATTCAGGCTTGTCCAAAGGCGCTCACTTCCTTAAAGTACTTTCAGGAAAATGCACCGCATTATCCAATTTTAGCTGCCGGTTCTTTGTTGGGTGTTGCCATACATCAAGGAGTGTCATTCCCGGTTGGTAAAGTGGATTTTCTTCAATTAAAGCCGTTTGATTTCATCGAATTTTTACAGGTGACAAACAATGAAAAGTGGGCAAGGCTTCTCGAAGAGGGTGATTGGGGTTTACAAGAAGTGATGTCACAGCAAATTATTCAACTATTGAAACAATACCTGTTGGTAGGAGGGATGCCTGAGGTAGTGGTGAACTTTGGAAAAACTGGAGATCTTGAGCAGGTTAGAGCTATACAAGAATCTATTTTACTTGCCTACGAAAATGATTTTTCAAAGCATGCACCGATAGATCAATTACCACGCATTCGATTGGTATGGCGTTCTATTGTAGGACAGTTGGCGAAGGAAAATTCTAAATTCGTTTATAGTGTTTTGCGCAAAGGATCGCGGGCAAAAGATTTTGAACTTGCTATCGAGTGGCTAAAGGATGCTGGGCTTGTGTACAAAGTTACTCGTGTTAACAAGTCATCATGGCCTTTAGAGGCGTATGCGATTTGGGATGATTTCAAACTCTACTTGCATGATTGCGGTTTATTAGGAGCTATGGCTCTCTTACCTCCCGCAATAATCTTGGATGAAAATAGATTGTTTACGGAGTTTAAAGGGATTTTATCAGAACAATTTGCAGTGCAGCAATTGGTATCACAAAATCTACCTGTGTATTATTGGCGGCCACAAAATGCTGAAGCAGAAGTTGATTTTTTACTACCGTTAAAAAATCAAATTATTCCTCTCGAAATAAAATCTTCAGAAAATGTACGCTCAAGGAGTTTGAGCGTTTATGCAAAAACCTACGAGCCCAAAATATGTGTTAGGGCTTCACTTCTACCTTATCGTCATCAGCAATGGCTAGAGAATATTCCTTTATTTAGTCTCGGCCCGTGGCTCCAAAAAAACCGCTAGAGCGACGAGCGACAAAGCGACAAAGCGACTGAGGGACTGAGGGACGAATTCGCAATTCGGAATTCCAAACTCCAAATTCCCCCTAGTTCCCTAGTTCCCTTGTTCCCCTGTTCCCCTGTTCCCCTGTTCCCTTGTTCCCTTGTTCCCTTGTTCCCTTGTTCCTTGTTCTTCCCTCCTTGTTCTTTACTTCATCCCTTTATTAATAAACTCAATCATCGGCTGAGCGGTGGAGAAGGCTTTGAGGATTTGTTTTTCTGCTTTGCCACTGATGAGATCGGCGTCGGGAATTTCGAGGTAGGTATAAAAACCTTTCATCCGAATGTATTCATCGGCGGGATCGTTGGGCTCAAATCCTTTGGGTGCGCGCGTGAGAATTTCAGGTGCTTGCACACCTTCAGGATAGACTTTTAAAAACTGTTTGTCTTCAACAATTTTTTTCCATTCCTTCAATCCGTATTGTATCTCTTTGCGAATGTCTAGAAGGTCGGGAGCTTCTGGCATATAGACGCCGCCGCCTACAAAACTGCCGCCCGGAAGGAGTTGAAAGAAATAGGAAGCCAAGGGACTTTTCTTACCACCTTCACTGATGATGGCGAAGAAATTTGTTTTGTAAGGTGTTTTGTCTTTTGAAAAACGAATGTCACGATTGATGCGGTTCACACATTTTTTCGCATCCAATCCAGCCGCTTCAACTGCTCCATCAAACTTCGACACTCCCTTGATCAAATCCGCTACGGCTCCAGTGAAATCGGCCTTTGCCGCTTCATACAGTTCACGGTTTTTATCAAACCATTCTTTGTTATTGTTCTTTTTTAATTTGGATAGAAAATCAAACGTGCTCTTCTGAATCTTCATTTCGCTAACTCATTATTTACGCCGTGAAGATAGACTTTTCTGAGGGTACAAATTGGCTTCGGATTCTTTTACTCCGATTTCGAAAAGTGCTAAGCGATAGGACTTTTCTCGATTGATCCAGAATGATGCGGGTATTCCGAGAACATTTTCAAGCTGATGCGCCGTCATCATGCTGATGGGTTCTCGTCCTTTAATAATGTCATTTATTTTTTCTTTTGGTCTGCCCATCCTATCAGCAAGCTCCGCTTGAGTCATACCGATGAACTCCAGATGCTCTTGAATCGTGTCGCCTGGAGGTGAAATCAATGATCGTTCTATTTCAATTGATGGTTTCATATTGATTGTATTCAATGGTAATCCACGATTTCGGTAATCTCAATTAGTGTTACTTCTTGCCAGTTCAGCCCACCAGCTTCCTTTTTAGGTAGTGGATGTTGATTGACTTTAAAAGGGTCATCGGATCGGTGAGCTGTTTCTCGAGTTTTCTGTTTTTAAAACTAATATTCAAACGAATGCCAAATCATGATTAATTAACGAAAAAGGCTAACAAAAATATTTATAAAAACTCAAACCCCCAACTTCCAATCTTCATACTCCTCAGTGCTCCTTATATTGATAGCTCTTTTATAGATGGATTAAAACTTTTTGAGAAGAAACACCCTTGGCGACTTTGCGTTAAATTGATGCTTTTAGAACTTTAGGAGTTGTTACAATTACAAGTGATATGTGTATTTCGAAATCGAAAACATTTCTTACCGCCAAGCCGCTAAGGGCGCCAAGTTTCGCAAAGAAGGTTTGCTCACAATCGGAACGCTCGACTGACAATTCGCAATAATCAATTCGCAATTCAAAATAGAATAAAGTCCTGACATTGTCGGGACTTTATTATTTCTAAAGTCCAAGTTCCAATCTCTGAACGCTGTACGTTTCACGAATTCGCGAACTTCAGACGCCATAAATGGCGTCTCTACTGGGGTTTCCCCTATTTCAAATTCTGAATTGCGAATTGCGAATTGTGAATTCCGATTTCGCACTCCTCACCGAAAAATACATCCATTTCACCGATTAAAGTAGTTCTCTCATATTACGAATTATACGTTTGTCTAAAATTCATCGTCTATGCAAGCAATCGTCGAAATGAAGGAGGTCGTTCACGAATTCCGAAAGGGGGAGAGGGTTTTGGCCAACTTAAATCTTAGTGTGCCTAAGGGAAGCATCTATGGCTTCCTAGGGCCAAACGGTGCAGGGAAAACAACCACTCTCCGAATTCTCCTAGGTCTCCTCAAACATCAAACGGGTTCGGTGCGTGTCTTCGATGAAGATGTCTCGTCGCACCGTTCGAGCATTCTCGCACGCACAGGTTCGCTCATCGAGAGCCCCTCCATCTATGCACATCTTTCTGCTTCCGAAAATTTGAACGTATGGCGTGTCATTTATCAAGTGCCGCAATATCGGATCAATGAGGTGCTCGAATTGGTGGGATTGAGTGACACAGGCAAAAAGAAGGCTGGACAGTTTAGTTTGGGAATGAAACAGCGATTGTCCATCGCGATCGCTTTATTACATAATCCCGAATTTCTCGTTCTCGATGAGCCCACCAATGGGCTCGATCCAGAGGGTATCCTCGAGATGCGCGATTTGCTCCGCAAGCTCAACCGTGAACGACAAACATCCATTATCATTTCAAGTCACTTGCTTTCTGAAATAGAACGAATCGCTTCGCACATTGGTATCATTCACAATGGCAGCATGAAGTTTGAAGGAAGCCTAGATGAATTAAAAGCGATGTCTGCTGCTTCTGCACGTTTGCATATTCGAGCCAAGGATATGGAACGTGTTGGGCGCGTGCTCGACGAACAGCGCATTAGCTATTTGTTTCGGGATGGCAATCTCTTATTGCCTGCAATGCCAGAGTTGGAGATAGCTGCAATCAATAGCATGTTGGTAAACGCGGATTGTGAGGTATATCACCTTTCTCTTGAAAAAAATGATTTAGAAGGCATATTTATAAACTTGATACAACATGAAAAATAGTTCAATAATTAGTAGTATTCAAAGTGAATGGCTTAAAGCAAAGAATAGCTCTTCCTCTTGGTTCGTTTGGGTAGGTGCGCTATTCGTGCCATTTATAATCACGCTTATTCAAACGTTTTATCCCAATCGTTTTGGCGTATCCGTATTAGATCCGTTTTGGGTGCGTCTATTCGAACGCACATGGGAAATGACAGCTATTCTATTGTTACCAATGGGTATCGTGATTGCTTGTTCACTGATTTGTCAAATTGAATTTCGAAACAATACTTGGAAACAGGTGTACGCAACTCCCCAGAGTTTATCGACGATCTTCTTTGCAAAATATTTTGTTGTGCTAATGATGTTTTTTAAATGGCTCATCATTTTCACCATCGCTATTATCATTTCAGCTTATTTACCCTCATTGCTGAATGGCCGTATGGTTTTTACAGCTGAAGTAATTCCTATGAAATACATTTTAGAAAATGCAGGTTCATTTTATATTTCAGCACTTCCAATTATTGCACTGCAATACTTATTGAGTATGCGTTTTCGCAATTTTATGGTGCCGATCGGTGTAGGGGTGGCGCTAGTCATTTGCAGCATGTTTCTCATTAGTTGGAAATATGGCTACACTTTTCCTTTTGCTTACACGAGCTATAAGTTTTTCGAATTCTCTGGTATGCCACGTTACACGGCTGGTTACTCCATTGAAGCTCTTTCATTAGTGTCATTCGCAGCAATCTCAGTCATTCATTATTTGTTGTACATTTCTAAGCGAGAGAGAGGTTAATATGACTAAGAAAAATGTTTTAATAAGTTTGTTACATGTTGGCTATTGGCTGATGTATGGTTTGTTGTTCTTTTCTTTTTTTGTGATGGTTTTTGCAAGTGGAAGAAGGGAGTACGACGAGTTTTGGCCTACTGCGCGGGAGTTCGGAGTATCGATGATTCCATTTTCAATTGTCACGGGTATCGTCGGTTTTTATAGCGCTTATATCGTGGGTTTTTCATTGGGATTTTTAAAGAAAAAATGGCTGCGTTTTATAGGTTGGTTTAGCCTGACGAATATCTTGGGAATCCTACTCGCTTACGCTACCTACTTTTTACTATACGAAGGTTTCAGCATCTACTGGTCTTGGGAGACGTTGTTTGCGCAAGCGTTGTTGATGGCATTCATTGTTACGATCAATTTTGTGATTGGAATCGTAATCAAAGGGTTTATTCATTCTTTTGAAGAGATGCGAATCAGAGAAGAATTACATCGACGCACAACGGAGGCAGAACTGGAATTGGTAAAAGCTCACTTGCAGCCACACTTTCTGTTCAATACCATCAACAATATCGATTCAATGTTGATCAAGAGTCCCGAACAAGCTTCAAGTTATTTGAATAGACTCAGCGACATACTTCGGTACAGTTTGTTTGAGTCTGATAAAGAAAGGGTGTCGCTGAAATCGGAACTTGAATATCTCCAGCGTTACCTCGAATTGCAGGCTATTCGAACACATACTAAAGATTACGCGGTTATAAAAGTGACAGGTGATGTGGATGCAGTTGAAGTGGCTCCATTTGTTTTTATGCCATTTGTTGAGAATGCTTTCAAGCATTCGGCGAGGGTTTCGCAAAGAGGAGCAATTCAGATTAGTTTGGAAGTAACGAATAATGAGATTGTTTTTTCTTGTATCAATAAATTGGAAAATAGGGCAGTGGAAGAGCGCGAAGATTCAGGCGGAATTGGCAATGATTTGATTCGTAAGCGGCTGGAGCTAGTTTATGGAGATCGACACACCTTATCTTTACAACAAACCGATTCAGAATATCTAGTTTTTTTGAGAATTATATGCGGCAATATTCCTGTGTAATCATAGAAGACGAGCCATTAGCATTGGAGAAGGTGGAGCTTTTTATAAAGAAGCATCCGCTCCTTTCTTGTGCTGCCAAGTTTTATCATCTCGAAGAAGGTTGGGATTATTTAATGCATCATGCGATTGATGTCGTTTTCTTAGATTTGAATGTAGGCGGTTATTTCAGTTTTGATCGGTTGGAAAAAGATTTTATTTCTTCAAAAATCATCATTACCAGCGCCTATCCCCAGCATGCACTCAAGGGTTTTGAATTGAACGTAGTGGATTATCTGGTGAAGCCTTTTACTTACGATCGTTGGGAAGTGGCTGCCAATAGGGCTATCGCAGCATTGAGTGTTATAGGAAAGGTGGTATCCATCAAGTCAGATGGCCGTATCGTGCGTATTCCAGTCAAGGATATCATCTACATTGAAGGCATGGACGATTATCGCCGCGTTCATACTACCACTCACCGTTGGATGACGTTACAAACATTCACCCAACTCGAAGAGCTGCTTGCTGATACACCTATGGTGCGGATTCACCGCAGCTATATGGTGAATCGTGAACATATAAGTTCGTTTAATTCGAAAGAGGTGATTATCGATAAAATGAGTTTTCCGATAGCAGCAGGTAGAAAGTTGTGATTGAAGATTTTGCAAACATAATGTAAGGGGAACGTTAATCTCGCTGTGGTTGAACCCTTGAGAAACATGCGAGATATTTTTTATTCAACCTGAACCGTTTGAATAAGTTATCTTTGCACTGTTTCGAATATTTTGTCGAAAGCAATCATCGCAGGCTTAATTCTTTTTAGTGAAAGAGTGAAGTGAGAATTTTATTCAAAAATGAAAAGGGTTAGGATTTCAGTAGTAATGGCCATTTACAATACACCATTTGAACTATTCAAGCGGGCCATTGATTCAGTATTAAATCAAGATTTTAGGGACTTTGAGATCATCGTTGTGAATGATGGTAGCGAAGATGCACTGAGCAAGCAACTTTTGGATTATTGTATCATGCATGAGGAAAAGATTTGCTATATATACTCAAAAAACGTTGGTCAATCAAGGGCTGTAAATAGGGCGGTACATTTCGCGAGTGGCGAGTACATTACCATTATTGATGCAGATGATGAATATAAGCCCAATCGATTGTCATCGTGTCTGAATGAAATGAAATCAGTAGATCTTATTTCGTCGCTCACAGAAACCATCGTTTCAAAGGATGAGGATTATTATGTAGCTGACAAACATGATCTTCATAAGAATATTCATGTGGATGATTGTACGTTGTTTGGGACACTTTTCGGGAAAAGCGAAGTATTCAAGTCGATTAATTTTGAAAGTGTGTACGGAGCGGATTCATTTTTCTATGATGAAGCTCAAAAAATATATCAAGTGCGCAAATCCAACTGTCGTACTTATGTGTATTACCGAAACATAGCTACAAGTGTCTCCGCTATGCACAAAGAAAAGCGCCATTTGCAGCATCAGTAAATGATAGAAAGGTCTAAAAATTTAATTTGTGCTTCGCTATTCACAGGGGCCTATGATGTGAATAGAAATGAGCAGGTTCAAGAAGATGATTTTGGTATCGTGTTGAATTGGTATCATTCCATTCACAACTTAGGGCTTCACGGAGTAATTTTTCATAATGGATTTTCGCAAGCCACAGTAGAGAAATATAAGACTGAATGGATGGAGTTCATTAAAGTAGACTTCAATACAGAACTCAGCGGAAATGCCTTTCGTTACCTCGTTTATTCAGATTTCTTAAAACACAAAGGGCACCAATTAGATCATGTTTTTTTTACAGATATTGGAGATGTGGAGGTCGTCAAAAATCCCTTCGCTGATGATCTTTTTTTGAATAATCCAAGTTCTATTTTTAGCGGTGACGAACCTGAAATACTGGATAATCCGTGGATGCGAGATCATTGTGAACATTTGAGAAATGTGATATCCGATTTTTCTGATTTTGAAATACAAAACAAGAATGAAGTCCTGCTGAATTGCGGTGTCATAGGCGGTAGAGTGGATGTCATGAAAGTTTTGATGGATGAATTAGCCAATATTCATCAACGTTACACCATCAGTAATCGGACACCCTTTACATTGGATATGGGTGCTTTTAATTATGTTTTGAGAACCAAATTTTCAAAGCAAATCATACACGGCGCACCGGTGAATACTGTATTCAAGTCCTACGAAACAGAAAGATCCGATTGCTGGTTTCGGCATAAATGAGATTTTCAAGAAAAAAACTCACTTTTTTCGCAAACTTATGTATTTTCATAATATTTTATAGATTTTTGTCAGGTAGGTCTTTGAATTACTTGTCTCAAGTATACCTTAAAGTATCTACTGTAAAAGCTGTTTAATCCGTATTTAAAGAGCATTAGGGAGTGATTTTCTTATAGAATAGTATCCCATGTGTTATGTAAATGCATAAAAATAGTCAAAATATCGGTTCTTGAGGACTGACCATCCAAGAGTCGCACAAATTCCGTGTTGACAAAAAAGGTGGAATTCGAGAGATGTTATGAGCATCCGGTTGAAAATCGTAAAGAGTAAACCATAAAAACTAAATTTTTAACTTAAAAAAAAATTATAAAATGAAAAAGTTATTCAGTGTTGTACTATTCTTTATTTTTTCAATTGGCTTCATCTCATGTACAAAAGAAGAAGTTTCGGAAACTACGGTAAAACCATCTAATATATTGGATTTGAAAATAGTGGAAGATCCTTCGGTCAATCGAGATGTTCGAGCAAAATTGGAGAATTTTAATTTAAGAACTGCAGCGGGTGTTAGTTTTGATTACAATACCCTATTCGAAGCAAGACTTGACGAAAATTCTCCAAAAGCATACGTCTATAATCAAATTGGATTCAATGAAATGAATGCGATTAATTATGGCGTAGCTCTCGGTGTTAAGGATAACAATGATTTATCTGATCCGATTATAACTAAAACAGAAAGAATTGGCAATGGGTTGTTTCAGATTTCGTACTATGATACTGATGGTAACCTCATCGCTGCTGTTGAAGTCGATTCTATCAACGAGACATTAAATGTAGCGCAGGTTGGTGGCAATTGGGGACAGAATACCATGGATTGTATAAATGATGTATATTCCAACCATGGATGGGTTTCTGTCTGGGCTTTTGTTCAGTCAGCTTTCATCCCGGCTACTGCGGGCGCTTTTGCAGCTGCGTGTGCAATAAAAAATTGGTAAAATGAAAAATTTAGTGATTTATTATTTCCAAATCCTTCTTCCCTTTCCGGTATTGATTTGGGCGGCGTTTACAGATGCCAAAATGTTTGTAGTATTGCTTTTAGCGTACTACATCTATCGAGGCTTTGTCGACGGCCAAAGATTGTATGAAAAGGGGGTCATAGAAAAAAAGGATCGCTGGAAGATTTTAGTGATTCCTTTCTATTCTTCTTCTTACTTCAAACAACTTTATTTCGAGAAGTAAAAGAATAATATCAGTTTAATACTTCTAAAAACCTCTCCACACCGAGAGGTTTTTTTTATTTCCAGGGGTGAATTTTTTTTAGCGAAAAAAACTCACTTTTTTCGCATACTTATGTTTTTTCATAAAAAAATTCGGAAAATTGCGACGGATAAGAAAATCAGTCGTCGCGGCTTTTATTCTTTCTTGGAGTATAACGAGCAGGTGAATCGATGAAGCGAGAATGATTGGTGATATCGGGAATTAACTCTCTCAATTCACAATCTAAAGCGGATGCGATTTTCGCAAGTGTCAGGATTTGCGGGTTGGAGCGGCCGTTTTCGATCACACTCAGATTCGGCACCTCCATACCAATGCGATAGGCGAGATCGGACTGCGTCAGCTCTAATGAGCGGCGCCGCCTCGAAATGGCTTTGCCGAGCTCCAAGAGATATTCATCATCCGAATCTACCATGATCCGAAATAATCGGATCAAAGCGATAAAAAGCTTATGTAAATGCATAAGAATGGAGATAAGTGATAACACACTTATTGTTTAGTAAAAGGCAAAAAAAAACCTCTCGATATCGAGAGGTTTTTTTGAATCTATCGGGTTGATTTTTATTCCATGCTAAACCCTTCCATAAACTTTGTGGTGAAGTCGCCTTCTCTAAACTTGGCGTTCTTCATCAACTTTTGATGGAATGGAATCGTTGTCTTGATACCTTCGATGATGTATTCATCCAAGGCACGCTCCATCTTTGTAATCGCTTCTTCACGGGTTTGTGCTACTACGATCAATTTTGATATCATTGAATCATAATGTGGAGGGATCACATAACCTGCATACGCATGTGTATCCAAACGCACACCGTGGCCACCAGGTGAGTGGTAAGATGTAATCTTTCCAGGAGATGGCGCGAAATTCTTAAATGGATCTTCAGCATTGATACGACACTGAATCGCGTGCATCTTCGGATAGTAGTTTCTACCGCTTATAGGATCACCCCAAGCCAATTTGATTTGTTCTTTTACCAAATCATAATTGATTACTTCTTCCGTAATGGTATGTTCTACTTGAATACGTGTATTCATTTCCATAAAGTAGAAATCACGATTCTTATCGACGAGGAATTCTACTGTTCCCACGCCTTCATATTTCACGGCTTCTGCAGCTTTAATGGCAGCTTGTCCCATCTTTTCACGAAGCTCATCTGTCATGAATGGAGAAGGAGTTTCTTCCACCAATTTTTGGTGACGACGCTGGATTGAACAGTCGCGCTCCGAGAGGTGACATGCCTTTCCATATTTATCACCCGCGATTTGAATCTCGATGTGACGTGGCTCTTCGATGAATTTTTCCATATACATCCCATCGTTGCCAAATGCTGCGCCCGCTTCACGACGTGTTTTTTCCCAAGCATCTGCTAGGTCTTCATCGTTGTGACATACGCGCATCCCTTTACCACCGCCGCCGGCAGTGGCTTTCAACATGATAGGATACTTGATTTTGTTAGCAACGCTCACTGCCTCTTCCAGACTTTCTAGAAGTCCGTCACTCCCTGGAATGCAAGGAACACCGGCATCTTTCATCGTTTGTTTGGCAGATGATTTATCACCCATCGCTTCGATCATCTCTGGCGAAGCACCAATGAATTTAATACCATTGTCTTTGCATACCTTAGAGAAGGTAGCATTCTCAGAAAGGAATCCATATCCAGGATGAATTGCATCGGCGTTGGTAATTTCTGCCGCCGCGATGATGTTTGGAATCTTGAGGTAAGAATCTTTACTCGGAGGAGGTCCGATGCAAATGGCTTCGTCAGCAAAACGAACATGCAAACTGTCTCTGTCAGCAGTAGAATATACCGCCACTGTTTGAATGCCCATCTCTTTGCACGTGCGAATAACCCTCAAGGCGATTTCGCCACGATTCGCAATCAATATTTTTTTAAACATAAATGTTTGTTTTAGATGAGGCCCTTGGCGCTGCTTATGCAGGTTCTACCAAGAACAATGGCTGGTCGTATTCGATCGGAGTGCTATCGTTTACCAATACTTTTACGATGGTACCCGACACTTCTGATTCGATTTCGTTGAATAGTTTCATCGCCTCGATGATGCACACGGTGTCACCTTTTTTAATAGATGAACCAACTTCTACAAATGGTGGCTTATCTGGCGAAGAGCTGCGGTAGAAAGTACCAATCATTGGAGACTTTACTTCTACTAAATTACCCTTAGCTTCTGCCGCTGGAGCTGCTGGTGTAGCGGCTGCTGCTGCGGCTGCCGCCGGAGCTGGTGCAGGTGCCGCAGCTACTGCTGCCACTGGCTGTTGCACTGGCATTGCTACTTGAATCACTTCGCTTCCTCTCTTGCCTGCTGGCTCGTGAGTTTTGATGGTGATTTTAAAGTCTTTCTGTTCGATCTCCACTTCACTCACGCCGCTCTTAGAGACGAATTTGATGAGATCTTGAATTTGAGTTATGTTCATACCCGAATGTATATTCTTTGGTTTGGTCTATGTTTACTTAACAAATGTAGCAAATTCTGAAATTGGAATCTGGAATTTGGAATTTGGAATTTGGAATTTGGAGTTTGGAATCTGGAAAGTTATCGAAACTTCCTCCTATTCCCTATTCCCTATTTCCTACTCCTCCTCCTTACTAGTCACTAGTATCTAGTCTCTAGTCTCTCAAGAATCGTATCCCCACTTCAAATAAATCGCGCCCCACGTGAAGCCGCCGCCGAAGGCTGCGAGCACGAGGTTGTCGCCTTTTTTCAATTTGCTCTCCCATTCCCATAAACACAATGGAATGGTGCCGCTGGTTGTATTTCCGTACTTCTGAATATTGATCATTACCTTTTCACTTCCTACGCCCATGCGTTTTGCAGTGGCGTCAATAATGCGCAGGTTGGCTTGGTGAGGCACAAGGTAGGCGACATCTTCGGACTTTAAATTATTTCGTTCCATGATTTCTGCCGAAACATCTGCCATTCCTACAACAGCTGCCTTGAATACAGGCTGACCATCTTGGAATACATAGTGCTCGCGCGCATCAATGGTTTCGTGTGTTGGTGGTTTTACCGAACCACCTGCCTTTTGATGCAAATAATGGCGGCCATTACCGTCTGACTTTAATACTGAGTCCATTACTCCTAAATTCTCAGTAGTGGGCTCAAGCAATATTGCTCCTGCACCATCACCGAAAAGCACACAGGTGGCACGATCTGTATAGTCTACAATGGCAGACATCTTATCAGCTCCCACAATCACCACCTTTTTATACTTGCCTGTTTCGATGAATTGTGATCCTGTTGCTAAAGAAAACAAAAACCCGCTACAGGCAGCATTGATGTCAAAGGCAAAGGCATTTTTAGCCCCGATTTTATCACATATTATATTAGCAGTAGCTGGGAAAATATGATCGCCAGTTACAGTGGCACAAATTAATAAGTCTATATCATTGGCCTCAATTCCGCGTTTCGCCAAAAGGCCTTTCACGGCTTCGGCACCCATATCGCTGGTTCCCAGTCCCTCTCCCTTTAAAATGTGTCGTGTTTCGATTCCGGTTCTCGAACGAATCCATTCGTCGTTGGTGTCGACCATCTTCTCAAGGTCGGCATTGGTGAGCAAATCCGGTGGAACGTATCCCTGAACTGCTGTAATCACTGCCTTAAGTGAACTCATGCTAATTGTTTTTTATACTAAAAGTGGGCGCTAATGTAAGTATATCGGTTCTTTTCTGTAAAGATGGTGTAAATTTTACACGAACAATTTATCTGTGATGCTTCATTTATCACCAATAAATCAAGCAGTTTCGCTTAATTTCGCCCCAAAATTTTTAACAATGAGCACTGCAACTTCTGCGGAATTGAATATCAGCCCTGTATTGACCAAATTGGGCTTGAAAAAAGTAAATGAAGGAACAAGCACTGGCAAGCACTTTTTTGGCGCTGGCGCTTTGATTGATTCATATTCTCCAGTGGATGGAGCTTTGATCGCTTCTGTTTCCACTACCACCGATGCTGACTATGAGAAAGTGATGGTGGCTGCTACTGAAGCATTTAAATTTTGGAGAAAAATGCCTGCTCCTAAGCGCGGCGAAATCGTACGTCAATATGGCGATCGTCTTAGAGCATATAAGCAAGAACTGGGAATGCTCGTGAGTTATGAAATGGGTAAGAGTCTTCAGGAAGGTTTGGGTGAGGTGCAGGAAATGATTGATATCTGCGACTTCGCAGTAGGTCTCAGCCGTCAATTGTATGGCCTTACCATGCACAGCGAACGCCCAGGTCACAGAATGTATGAGCAGTGGCACCCCATTGGAGTCGTTGGAATTATCAGCGCTTTCAACTTCCCTGTTGCGGTGTGGAGCTGGAATAGCGCATTGGCTTGGGTGTGCGGTGATGTGTGCGTATGGAAAGCTTCTGAAAAAGCTCCTCTCTGCGCAATCGCATGTCAAAATATTTGGAATGAAGTAGCTGCTGAAAATAATCTACCTGAAGGTATTAGCGGTATCATCACCGGCGACTATCGCGTGGGTGAAATGATGACGAAAGATACTCGCGTTCCGCTCGTGAGCGCAACAGGCAGCACGCGCATGGGCCGCATCGTCGGTTCTATGGTGGCAGAAAGATTCGGTAGAAGTTTGCTCGAGTTAGGCGGAAACAATGCAATTATAGTCACTCCTAATGCAGATTTGAAATTGGCGATTCCAGCGATAGTGTTTGGTGCTGTAGGTACTGCTGGACAACGTTGTACCACCACGAGACGCTTGATTATTCACGAAACAATCTTTGAAGATTTAAAAGCGACGTTGGTAGCTGCTTACAGCCAAATTAGAATTGGCAATCCATTGGATCAAAACAACCACGTAGGCCCACTTATCGACAAGCATGCAGTAGATATGTATGAAAAAGCGATCGCTGATGCGATTGCTCAAGGTGGCAAAGTGGTAGTACCTGGTGGCGTATTGAAAGGCGAAGGTTTTGAAAGCGGATGCTACGTGAAACCAACCATTATTGAAGTAAGCGGTACGGACTTGGCAATCGTTCAACACGAGACATTCGCGCCGATTCTTTACATCATGAAGTATCAGAGCATTGAAGAAGCCGTGGCCAAACAAAACGGTGTGAATCAAGGCTTGAGCTCTTCAATCATGACGCTCAACATGCGTGAAGCGGAATATTTCCTTTCACCAGAAGGTTCAGATTGTGGCATTGCTAACGTTAATATTGGAACCTCAGGAGCAGAAATCGGAGGTGCATTCGGCGGTGAAAAAGAAACAGGCGGAGGTCGTGAAAGTGGCTCTGATAGCTGGAAAGCTTACATGCGCCGCCAAACGAATACCATCAACTACAGTAATCAATTGCCGTTAGCTCAAGGAATAAAATTTGATTTCTAAAAAATTATAGGCGAAAAGAAAAGAGGCATCCGAGAGGATGCCTCTTCGTCTATCTACATAGTACTTACCAATTAACCTGTTTGTGAAATATTTCCTCTACACCCTATTCATACTCTCTCTCTTTTCATGCAATGAATCTTCTAAAGACTCAGGCTCAAATAAGCTGAATCCAGGTGAATGGAGCTTGATTTTCGATATCAGCGACTCTTTGAATAAAGCCTTTATCCCAGCCCGAATGGCGGTTGACTCTATAGGTCAATTTACATTGATTAATGGAGAGGAGCGTATTCAACTCAAACATACCACTGGAGTGGGTGATACATTGATCGCGCGTATTGAGCCTTACTTGTCGTCATTGCATTATGTCATTAAAAACAATGACAGTATTGAAGGGTATTGGGAAGATGAAGCAAGGGAAAATTATAAAGTCAAATTTAAAGCGAGCAAAAGTGTTGCTCTTTCCAATTCCAACGCAACATTTAAAGATAAAACCTACGACGTTACATTCTCTTATGATTGTCCCGATTGCGCTTACAAAGCTGTGGGTGTTTTTCATGCGAATAAAGGCGAGATGACAGGGACCTTTATGACGGAAACGGGCGACTACCGCTATCTTCAGGGTGAGTCGAAAGATGATGGAAGTTTTTACCTCAGTTGTTTTGATGGCGCTCATCTATTTTATTTTTCTGGTGAAATGAGAGGCGATAGCATTGTGTCAGGGAAGTTCAATTCTGGTAAACATCACAACGAATTGTGGAATGCACGTTTGGACGCCAATGCACAATTGCGCGACCCTGATAGCTTGACCTATCTTAAAGAAGCAGTAGAGGAACTTGCATTCACAGTGAGAAGTATAAACGGGGACTCTGTTCTTTTTAATAAAGAAAAATTAAATGGAAAGGTGAGTGTAATTCAAATCTTCGGGTCGTGGTGCCCGAATTGTACCGACGAAACTAAATTTTGGCGACAAGTGGCTGCGGAGTTCGGAAACGATGTCGCTATCATTCCAGTAGCATTCGAACGAGGAACAGAATTCTCCAAACATGCCAAGGCTGTGGCGCATTATAAAAAACAATTTGACCTTCCTTATGAGGTGTATATCGGTGGTGAATTGAGCAAAGACAAAGCAGCTCAAGTCTTCTCAGGCCTGAATGCTATCATGTCTTATCCGACTTCAATCATCATAGACAAGGAAGGCAAAGTTCGAAAAATCCACACTGGCTTCTACGGCCCCAGCACAGGAAAATATCACACCCTCTATACCGAGCGCCTCCGCCGCGAAATAGAAAGCCTAATTGGCAAGGGTGGCTAGTGGGAACGGGAACGGGAACGAGAACGAGAATAAGAACGAGAACAGGGAACAAAGAACAAGGAACAAAGAACAAGGAACAAAGAACAAGGAACAAGGAAACAAAGAACAAGGAACAAGGGAGAATTTGGAATTGCTATTGCGAATTAATTATTGCGAATTAGTCCCTCCGTCGCTCGTCGCTTGTCGCTCTGTCGCTTGACTAGTCACTAGTATCTAGTCGTTAGTATCTATCTCGGTATTGCCTCCAGTAGCGATCTCGTGTATTCCGATTGACTATGATGAAATACATTTTCTGCGGTGTTGAGCTCTTCGATGCGGCCGCGGTTCATGACCATGATTCTATCACACATTTGATAGACAACGCTGAGATCATGAGAAATGAATAAATAGGTGAGTCCAAATTCTCTTTTTAAATCGGTCAACAAATTCAACACTTGCGCTTGCACGGATACATCGAGTGCTGCCACGCTTTCATCACAAATAATGAAACGGGGCTCTACACTCAAAGCACGCGCGATCACGATGCGTTGTCTTTGTCCGCCGCTAAATTCATGAGGATACTTATCTAAAGCTTCACTAGTCATGCCTACTTTTTCTAATAATTCTTTCGCGCGAATCACCGCATCTTTCTCATTAGCGCGAATGCCATGATGCAGCATCGGTTCTGTCAGAATCTGTCGTATCGAGTGCTTTGGATTTAATGCCGAATAGGGATCTTGAAAAATGATTTGAAGTTCTTTACGCCATTTCTTCCATTCATGGGCACTCATTTTTGTAAGATCATTTCCTTTATAAATAATACTTCCTTCTGATGTCGGAATGAGCCCTAATAATATTCTGCTCAATGTGGTTTTTCCGCATCCGCTCTCGCCTACAAGTCCAAGCGCCTCTCCCTCATAAATTTTGAAACTGACATCATTCACAGCTAGCACTTCTTTTTTTTCTTTTTTAAAAAAGCCTTTATATGAAATATAACGCTTGGTGATGTGATCAACACGGATGAGTTCTTTTTCAAATACAGAACTGGATTTTATCTCTTGGATTTGTGGCGCATTTTGATTGGTAAAATCTTCAATCGTTAGTAGACGCGCTATTTTCTTACCGGGCACAGGGCGACAAGCCATCAATCCTTTTGTGTAAATCTCCTTGGGTTGATTCAGTATGTCATCTGCTAGTCCCTTTTCAATTACTCTTCCTTGTTGCATCACTACGATGTGATGTGCTATTTCTTTCACCACGCCAAGATCATGCGTGATGAAAATCATCGACATATTATAGCGCTGTTGCAGTTCTTTGAGCAAATCCAAAATAGCTTTCTGCACGGTCACGTCGAGCGCGGTGGTGGGTTCGTCTGCAATCAGCAATTCAGGTTCATTTGCAATCGCCATTGCTATCATCACACGTTGTCGTTGTCCTCCTGACAATTGATGCGGATATTGATCGAGCATCTCCTCAGGTCGTGGCAATTTCACTTCTTTAAAAAGCTCTAATACTCTCACTCGTGCTTGTTTTGTATTGAGCTGGCGATGTAAACGCAATGACTCTGCGACCTGTTCTCCCACGCGCATTACAGGGTTGAGACTCGTCATCGGCTCTTGGAAGATCATGGCGATTTTATCTCCTCGCAGCGCGCGAAGCACTTTATCGCCAGGGAGAATTTTATTTTCTTTTAGAAAAAATTCACCGCCATCGAAGATCACATTTCCTGCTTTGAGAAGTTGCATGATGCTCAAAGAAGACACGGATTTACCACTACCAGATTCTCCTACAATGGCTGTCGTTTGTCCTTTATAAACATCAAAGGATACATCATGCAAAACCTGCTTCACACCCATTTCGGTACGAAACGAAACACTGAGATTTTTGACGGAGAGGAATTTAGGGGTGAGCGACATAAGATTTGATTCCGTTGAAAAATTATAACTTTTTCGGATTTGATTCCGAAAAAGTTATAACATTTTCGGATTTCATTCCGAGAATGTTAGGTTTTTTAGGAATTATGGAATTTTTCTTTTCTCGAAAATATCGGTAGAACATTCGCGTTCATGCTTTCGTCTCGCCTCCACAATACCTTATTACCATGAAGAAAAAAATCGTCTTCGCCTCATCGGCATTGGGCTTGGCTACTGCTATCTACTTTTTTCAACTCTCAGAGGCATCAGAATCGGTCAATCAAAACAATCCGATTGCGAGCGCATCGAATTTCGAACCTTCTCCTGAAACGGTTATTGCTTCCGCTTTTACAGAGGTAGTGGCTACGGACGAATCGGTAGAAGATTTATTCGACGCTTATAAAAAGGCTCCTCAAATTTTTACAATTTCAAATGACGCCCCGGTTTTAATAACCGGCGCGAAAGGCACACTCATTGAGTTTCCCGCGAATGCACTCGTACACGAAGATGGTTCTAATCCCAAAGGACCAATCTCATTAGCACTTACAGAGTGTTATGATATGACGGAGATACTTCTCAATAAATTATCTACTACGAGTAATGGAGATTTGATTGAGACAGCAGGGATGGTGTACATTGAAGCGGTGGCAGATGGAAAGAAATTGAAAATTGCAGAAGGTCGAACGTATTCGGTATCATTTCCTCAAAGCAATGAAAAAGAAGATTTTCAATTGTTTTATGGAAAGAAGGAAAACAGCGGTGTTATCAATTGGACCTTAGCAGACACCACCACCTCTTCTATCGCTAGTAGAAATAACGGCTCTGTACTTTCGAACATGCCCGAAAATGATACATGTTTTATTCAAATCAACAAATCATATTTCAGAAGGAATACGAAGATTACTTTGATGGATTATTACACGTGGACTTTCTTAGATGGTACATTGGTGAACAATTGGTTTGTAGCGAACTTCAATCCGCCTTTGGAAATGGTGGATGAGTTCTGTGCATTGAATTATCAAACAGAGGTGACCCTGAAGTTGGATCCAGATGGCTGGGTCAAAGAACGACATTTATCCAAGGCATCATTGCCGAAGTATGATCTCGAAATTCTCAAAATGATTGATCGAATGCCTCAGTGGAATATGAGGTCATTTATGGATAAGTATGATGAAGACCATTCGGTAATACTTCAATTTGGTAGAGAAATCGGAGTGCAAAGAGGTATGGAGTTAGCTCATTTTGAAAAGAAATATGGTCGTGGTGATACGCTGGAACTAGGAGCAGTCGCTAAAGCGGATATGGACTTTTTCATCTACAATGCGAATCAATTGGGCTGGCTAAACTGTGATCGATTTGTGAAGTTCAGTAAAAAAGAGGATTTCTTTGTGAGTGTTCCTTTCCCTGATAAAACATCGGTGAGTTGTGTTTTTACAGGTCTTCGCGGTGTAATGTTGGGTTTTGTCGAAAATGGAGTAGTGGTCTTTAATGATGTTCCAAGCAACCAGGCGGTGAGAATTATTGCGGTAGAGGCTAGTGGCGGCAAGCCACGGATGGCAAGCGTTTCTACTAATACCAGCAAGGGAAGACTCGTGATAAATGAAATGAAACCCTTCAAACTCGGCGAGTTGAAGACGGCGTTGAGAGGGGTTTAGAATTTTATTTTTTCAGAAAAACCTTCACTTCATAATTCACACTATCAAACGTCTCAAAAGGTTTTTCTGGTTTGAAAAGTTTGAGCATGTGAAATTGCGATGTGTCACTTAGTTGTGAAAGTGGCGTGCGCCCTTCATTCGGACCAAAGTGTGCGTCCCAAATCAAAATATCTCCGCGCTGCAGACGCTGAGCTGGAAGAGAATCTTTTTTGAAAAAGTAAGGACGAATGATGGTGGGTTCGAATGGATCGGCATCTGCTTCAAATGCAATCTGAGGATCGAAATACCAGACACGTCCTTGATAAGGATATTCTTCTAGCCATTCAGAGATATCATGCATTACTGCTTGGCCTTTCATACGTTTCATCGGTAATGGAAAGAATAAAAAAGGCATCAGGAGAATGAGTACGCAATAGAACGTCTGAAAGCGAACGCTCTTCTTTTTGTCATCGGAAAAACGCTCCACCATCCAATTGAAGCCACGGCTGGCAATGATCGCATAAAGCGGCATTACAGAGGCCAAAACACGTATCTCACCTACGCTGGATAGTTTGCCCAACCACCAAGCCAAGCTGTGGAACAATAAGAAGACTACCGCGGGAAGCACTACGAGAAAAAGTTCTTTTTTGATTTCAATTTCCAGTGTACTGAAATGCCTACGCACCATTCGCGCCAACCAATAAGTACCGGCGCACAAGGCAATAAATGTTGGAACACCCCAAGTGACATAATTCGTAGAAATGAAATGATGCCAATTGCCACTGCCATAAAAGTCAAGCTCTACTTCGTAGGGATTTTTATTAAATACCCACAAGAAATCATGGAAGTAAAATAACCCGCCAAGAATGCTGTACACCACGGTTCCAAACCCAAGCGCTATAAATGGCACCCACTTTTTGTGCATTAAAAACCATAAGGAAATGAAGGGAATCAACACAAAGCCTTCTGTGCGGACAAATGGTAAGAACGACAAAATGAGCGCTCCGATGTACCACCGTTCTGTGGCGATATAGTAGATGGAGACAATGATAATTGTAGAGAATAGAATTTCGGTCATCGCCGAATTGAGGTGTACGAAATAAATCGGTGCACAAAGAAGCATGAAGGCTGCTGGCCAAGCTAGACGATGACGAAGATGTTTTGCCAATAAAAACGTGTACCAAGCGGCTGTAAATCCGAGAACAGTATTAAGCAATTTGGCTGCCGTATATCCTAGTTGAGAAACAGGTGCAAACAAGGCCGTAAAAAATGGTTTGCCCCAATGGTCGAGAAATAAATATGGATGTTTGAATGCCCACTTGGCAATCATAAAATGCTGATACGTATCTCCACCTTGGTGAGCACCAGTGGAAAGGATCACCAAAAGACTTATAACTACAAATGCGGCTATAAGAAAGGTGAATATCTTCTTGTTATCGTTTGCAATCATGATGAGACGAAGATGCTAATAATCTTCCGTTCTTCTACTTGTAGAGTCCCGTTTTTTCAAGATATTTTCTCACATCTTCTGTCACAAAATAGCGTACTTCTCCACTTTCTTTGATTCGCGATCGGATGAATGTAGATGATATTTCGATGATGGGAGCATTGACAAGTTTCACTGGGTAATTTTTAGACCGAACGTTCATTCGGTCTGCTTCAGCGATTACTCTTGGAAAGACGAATACTTCATAGTCTGAAAGTATTTTGTCATAGTCTTTCCATCTTTCAAAATGTACAAGACTATCTTCTCCAATGATAAGTGAGAATTGCGAATCGGGTTCTTTTTCTTGCAGTGCCTGCAGAGTAGTGATGGTATACGAGGGTTTTGGTAATTCGAATTCTATTGTTGAGACACTTACATTTTTCAATCCTGATACAGCCAGATTACACATCGCTGCGCGGTCTTCCTCCGGCGCGAGGTCTTCGATGTCTTTTAATGGATTGTGAGGACTTACCACAAGGCGCACTTCATCAAAGATTCCAGCGTGAACGAAGTAATCGGTGATGATCAAATGCCCAAGATGAATGGGATTAAAAGAACCGAAGTAAAGGCCGATTTTTTTCATGCATGAACGAATTCAGACACTTTAGCTTCTGCTTGTTGTAAAGCTTCTTCTAATTTATCATTGATGAGAATATAATCAAATTGATTGGCGAATTTCATTTCCTGAGCGGCCTTTTCAATGCGTATGGCAATCTTCTCGGGTGTTTCGGTGGAGCGGTTGCGCAACCTGAAATTCAATACCTCGATACTCGGGGGCTGCACAAATATTGCCAACGCATTATTTCCAAATATCTTCTTGAGATTCAAACCACCCACGACATCGACATCAAATATCACATTATAGCCACTTTCCCAGATGCGGTGAATTTCACTCTTCAACGTACCGTAATACTGCTCGGTATATACTTCTTCCCATTCAAGAAAATCCCCATTCTTTACACGCGTCATAAAATCAGATGCAGATAAGAAATAATAGTCCTTGCCATTTTCTTCCTTGCCTCTGATGGGTCTACTGGTCGCCGATACCGAGAAAGAGAGTTTTAATGATGGAATATTCAAAAGATGGCGCACAATCGTAGTTTTCCCTGCGCCGCTGGGAGCTGAAAAGATGATGGCTTTTCCTTGTTGAAGTTCCATGCGCGAAAATAGATAAAATCTTAGAGCACGTTGTTAATTTGCTCTTTGATTTTTTCGAGTTCGTCTTTCATGCGAACTACAATCTTCTGCATGTCGCTATCATTTGCTTTACTTCCAATTGTATTAATTTCCCTACCTATTTCCTGCGAAATGAATCCTAATTTTTTTCCTTGAGAATCTTCCTTTAATTCATCCACAAAGTGCTCGCAATTAGTGGTAAGGCGTTGATATTCTTCAGTTACGTCAAGACGCTCCAAATAATATATCAATTCTTGCTCGAAACGATTCGGATCAATCTTATCTAATGGGATGAACTCTGCGAGATTGCTTTTGATTCTCTCCTTTATTTTTTCAGTGCGCGCTGCAATGGGCGCTTCAAGAGCATCACGAGCGGCAAGGATGAGCGCAACTCGTTTGCGGAAGTCATCTTCCAACTTTGCACCTTCGGTGGTTCGGTAGTGATCGAATTTTTTATAAGCGTCCTTTACAAGATTCATCACAGCCTTCCATTCTTCTTCATCCAATTCTTGCGACTCGGGCTTCATGATATCTGGAATGCGCATGAGTGCATTCAAATAATCGGCATTGGTCATGCCCACTTTGTCACCAAATTGCTTTAGATCGCCGTAATAACTTTCTAGGAGCGCTGTATTGATAGCAGTGCGCTTTTCTGCTTCGATGCTTTCGTAATAGATAAGTAGATCGGCTTTCCCACGAAGTACATTTTCGCTGAGCCAACCTCTTAATTCTAATTCTTTTTCTCTGTACAAATTAGGAATGCGTAAATTCAAGTCGAGTTGTTTGCTGTTCAACGAACGCAATTCAACGGTGAATTTTTTTGTTCCAATAGTTGATTCGGCTTTCCCGAATCCTGTCATTGATCGAAGCATATTATTTTTTTTAGAGAGGCATGTTGGAGTGTTTCTTCTTCGGTGCCTTCTCTGCTTTATTTTCAAGCATTTTGAATGCTCTTATTAATTTTTCTCTTGTCGTCGCAGGCATGATGACTTCGTCTACATATCCTCTCTCTGCCGCGCTGTATGGGTTTGCAAACTTCTCAGCATATTCTGCTTCTTTCTCCTTCCATTTTGCTGTAGCATCTGTTGCTTCAGAAATTTCTTTTTTGAAAATGATTTCTGCCGCTCCTTTTGCGCCCATCACAGCAATTTCTGCGCTAGGCCAAGCGTAGTTCATATCGGCACCAATGTGCTTGCTGTTCATCACGTCATACGCACCGCCGTAAGCTTTGCGAGTGATTACTGTGACGCGAGGTACCGTAGCTTCGCTGAAGGCGTACAATAATTTAGCACCATTGGAAATGATACCATTCCACTCTTGGTCGGTGCCTGGCAAAAATCCGGGCACATCTTCAAACACAAGAAGAGGAATATTGAATGCGTCGCAGAAACGAACGAAGCGCGCCGCTTTGTTGCTTGATTTAATATCCAATACACCAGCGAGAAACGCAGGCTGATTGGCCACGATACCAATGCTACGTCCAGCCAATCGAGCAAATCCTACGATGATGTTTTCAGCGTAGTCTTTATGAATTTCAAACCATGAATTCTCATCAATCACATGCTGAATTACTTCGTGCATGTCATAGGGTTGATTTGGATTGTCAGGTATGATATTATTTAATGATGGTCTGCTTTCATCACCTACGCTGTATTCCAACATCGGTGGTTGCTCTTCGCAATTGGAAGGCATGTATGAAAGCAGATTTTTGATCTTCTGAATAGCTGCTATATCATTCTCAGCAGTGAGATGTGTCACACCGCTTTTTGTGCTGTGCGTACTCGCACCTCCGAGTTCTTCGCTGGTCACTTCTTCGTGAGTTACCGTCTTCACCACGTTGGGCCCTGTCACAAACATATAGCTGGTATTTTCGACCATCAAGATGAAATCGGTGAGGGCGGGGCTATACACAGCACCACCAGCGCATGGACCCATGATCGCTGAGATCTGTGGCACCACACCACTCGCTTGAACATTTTTATAGAAAATATCAGCGTATCCACCGAGTGAAACGACACCCTCTTGAATGCGCGCTCCACCACTATCGTTCAGACCAATCACCGGAGCACCATTTTTCATCGCCAAATCCATCACGCGACAAATCTTCTCTGCATGGGCTTCAGCAAGAGAACCGCCCATAACGGTGAAATCTTGAGAGAATACATATACCAATCGGCCTTGAATGGTGCCATATCCTGTCACCACTCCATCTCCGAGATACACTTCTTTGTCCAATCCAAAATTGGTTGATCGATGCGTCACGAGCATTCCCAACTCTTCGAAGCTGCCTTCATCCAAGAGGAAATGAATACGCTCGCGAGCGGTCAACTTACCTTTCTTATGTTGGGCGTCTATGCGTTTTTGACCACCACCCAACTGGGCTTCAGCAATCAAATTCTCCAAACGACTGATCTTATCTGACATAATGGTTTTTAATGAATTGGAGGCAAATATAAGCGAGTAGAGCCCGCCATCACCCAATTCGCCAACGCAATCCAACATACCCCATTCGCCCAAAGACAGGTCCCCATATCAAACTCGCGTCAAAATAGGGCGACTGAGGGTTTTCAGGTGCAATGATGGGACTCATTTGCATGAAATTCCCTAAATTTTCACCACCTAAGTAAATCTCAAAATTACTATTGAAGTGTTTTGAAACTTGAGCGTTGATAATGAAAAAGTCATCGCTGCGTGGATGCAAATGATAAGGGTGCGGATTGCTCGCGGTGTTTGGCAAACGCTGCTCACCAAGCCAACGAACGGTCAAGTCAAACATCCATTTTGCACCATTGTCCTTTTCTTTGGTACTATACTCCAAATTTGTAAAGGCACGATGCTGTGCAATTAGAGGACGTAGGAGCAATTCTTCGCCATATTGTGTCTTGGCTTCGAGCCAGCGATAGGCTACGCGCATTTCCAATCTTTTAATGGGGCTCCACTGCATTTCGACTTGGGCACTATTGGAGAATGAAGGGCCGTCCAATTGATAGAACTTAATAACAGTTGGAGTTTCCCAATCCACTACTATTTGTTCTCTAAAATCCGTGCGGTACAAGTCAATAGCGAGGGTCGCATCTCTATGGAATATTTTGAACTTTCTGGTAAAAACAAGTCCGAGATTCACGGCTTCTTCCATTTTCATTCCATAAGGTGCTCCTACATCGGACGTTTGAATTTGAATGCTGCGGTTGCTGGCAAATAAGCCCACATTATCCATTAATAAGTTGGGTGAGCGATAACCCATTCCCGCTGCGAGCTTGATCGTCGTGTTGTCGTTGATGCTATAGCGCGCGTGAAGTCTTGGTGTAGCAAAGAAGCCATAAGTATTATGATAATCTCCTCTAATACCCGCTACAATAGACCAACTTGGGCTCGGAGTAAATGTGTGTTCACTGAAGACACCGAATGTTTGTTCGGTTCTTGAAAAATCACTACTGTCAAGTATTTCCGTGTAATCATCTAAAACGAAACTCACACCGCTCGTTTGCTTTATTTTTTCTGAATACTCAGAGGCAAAGAGAAGGTTTGCGCGCACATTTAATTGTTGTCCATCATAAATACGCTCTCCATAGTTTCCTCTTTGGTCATGATAGGAAGCGGATACCTGCGATCCTAAGCTCATTCCGTCTTTTTCTTCAAAAACGTAGCCCGTTTTTCCGCTGAATTCATAACGGTCTGTGGTCATATTTACTCCCCAAAGTTGCGAACGAATTGCATCTGTGGGATCAAAGTCAAATTGTCCACTTGTGTTTTGTAAATGATGATACGATAATGTGTATTCGCCGCGCATGCCGTGTTCTCCAGTGTACGACCACTCATTACGCGCTACTACGTTTCTAAAAAGTGGGTTGTCTAAGAAGCCATCATTGTTCATATCAAAGCGGAGTTCAGACATTGCTCCGTGCACCAGAAGCATACTGTTCCAGTGCTCATTTATTGGTTGACGCAACACGGCATTGAATTCAAGTCGTCCTTGACTTCCTGCATAAGCATTGACAAACAAGCGCTCTTTCATCTGAGCATTTTTGTGCGCCACATTGATTTGTCCAGTGATGCTTTCATGGCCATTGATCACGCTGCCCACTCCTTTGGATATGGAAATTTCACGGATCCAAGGCCCAGGCACATAGCTCAATCCGTATATAGAGGCTAGACCACGAACGCTGGGGATATTATCAAACATCACTTGCGTATAGCGACCATCGAGGCCGAGCATTTTGATTTGTCGTGTGCCTGTGATGGCATCAGTAAACGATGCATCAATGCTCGCGTTGGTTTCGAAACTCTCAGAAAGATTACAACATGCCGCTTTGCACAATTCCTTTTCCGTCATCACCTGCGAGAGTTGTGCATCTTTGAGATTGATCATCGTCGCTCCGATTTCTTCCACAATTTGAATGGTGCGCAAATCGCTGGTTGGTTGCAAAGTCACTTCGATATCTTTTTGGTCTATTATCAATAAGGTGTCAGGCTCAAAACCAACCATAGCAATCACAAGCTGATTTTGATTTTCCTCTAAGTCTATTTCGAATTTGCCTTTTTGATCCGTAAAAACACCTTTGGTGGTATTCAACCAAAATACCATGGCGCCGGGAAGACTTTCTTTACGGCCTTTTTCATTGATGCCATAAACCTCTCCGTGAATATGACCTTCATGATCATGCTCTTCGTGCTGTGCGAACAACACGACATTCATGAAGATCATTCCTATAGATAGAATGAATTTTTTCATGATCAATGTTTTTCTTGTTCGCGATATTTACAACAGTCGTGCGTTTTGTCGTACTCTTCATCGGTGGCCTTGTACTTGTCAGTATCATAGCCTCTAGCTGTGATGAGTTTGTGGATTTGCTCTTCACTTATTTTTGAAGGCTTGTAGGTAACAGTGGCGATATTAGTATCAAGATTGTAATCAGCCGCCACAATGCCTTTGGCATCGAGTGCAGACTCGATGGATTTTTCGCACATGCCACAGATACCTTCTACTCGGAAGGTGATGGACACAGGCTTTTTTGATTCTTGAGAAAAAGAGGTGAGACTAATGAATAGTCCTAAGATTAAAATTGAAATATGTTTCATGATGCTTATTTTTTTTAGTGAAAAAAGACATGGCTCTATCGATGATAGATATCACTAAAAGAAACTAAGCGTAAAAAACGAGACTTTGAATTAATAGAAAAATAGGCCGATTGGGCGGGGGCCTTGAATCAATAGATGGTACAAACGAATCCTCGTTGAGGCCCGTCGCAAATGAGGGAGAGTGATAAATCTCTACTTTATCAATGGCAACGAATTCGAAGGTTTGAGAAGAACTTGTGGTATGATCTGACTCAAGCTCAAACGTCAAATTTTGATTGTCACAGCAGGAAGCGTGTATGCCATCAAGAGTACCACAACGATGATCATCTTTGCAACATTCATCAGCTTGTGAAGCGATAGCCATGTGCTTGAGTTTGCCATGACAATAGTGCAAATGGATGTTGAGCCCCGTCGAAAGGAGACCGTACAATGACACTATTATGATACCAAGCCAGCGCTTCATATTTACAAAAATACGGAATAAATCCTTGATTGTCAATTTAGGAACCTTGACAAGCTTTGAATCCTAAACTCCAAGTTCGCCCCGTATGGTTTCCATTCTTTTTTTAATTCTATCTACTTGCTTGTTATAATGCTGACGACCTTCGAAGGCTTCTTTAATACTAAAGTAGAACTTGATTTTAGGCTCTGTACCGCTCGGTCTAGCTGATATTTTGGAACCGTCTGCCAAGACGAATTGTAGCACGTTGGATGTTGGCAGGTCCATCTTTGTTTCTGCACCCGTCTTTATATTCTTACGAGTGGCTGTTGAAATATCTCGGACTTCTATAACCTCAGACCCGCCAAGAGATACAGGAGGCTTTGCTCGAAGCTCTGCCATCATTGATTTGATTTTTTCTACGCCATCCATACCTTTAATGGTGATACTCACCAATTCTTCATGGTATAAACCATATTGCGCATAAATATCCATGAGCATTCCGTATAGGCTCGTGTTATTTGCAGACGCCCACGCAGCCATTTCAGCAATAACCACTGATGATAAAACTGCATCCTTGTCACGTACGAATTCTCCTACGAGATACCCATAGCTTTCTTCACCGCCGCCAATAAAATATTCTTTTCCTTCTTTCTCACGCATCACACCAGCGATATACTTGAACCCAGTGAGAGTGTCGTACCACGGAATATTAAATGACTTTGCAATATCTTCAATAAGGTCAGTGGTTACAATCGTTTTCGCGACGTATTCATTGCCTTTTAAGAGGTTTCTATTTTTGCGCTGACTGATTTGATAATACACAAGAATGCTTCCAGTTTGATTGCCATTTAGGAGTATCAGTTCATGCTTATCGTTGCGCACGGCAATGCCCACTCTGTCGGCATCTGGGTCTGTGCCAAATAACATATCCGCATTCTCTTTTTCTGCTAATTGAAGAGCAAGATTTAACGCATCTCTTTCTTCTGGATTGGGAGAATGAACGGTTGGGAAATTACCATCGGGCACGGCTTGTTCTTCGACTATAAGTACGTTTGCAAAGCCCAGTTCTTTCAAAGCTTTGGGCACCATCGTTATACCTGTTCCGTGAATAGAAGTATAAACGACCTTCAGGTTGGATGCTTTTTTTATTTCTTCTTTAGAAAGAATAATTTCATTGAGTTTCTTGAAATATGCCTGCTCTACTTTATCGTCGATGTAATCAATGAGATATTCTTTCGCTTTAAAATTGACCGCGCCAATGCCATTAACGGCGCGCACCTCTTTGATAATTCCAGTATCATGAGGAGGCAGCACTTGTGCTCCATCGTCCCAATAAACTTTGTAACCATTGTATTCGGGAGGGTTGTGAGATGCGGTGATTACAATACCCGCTTGACATTTCAATTCTCTTACAGCAAAGGATAGAAGAGGCGTTGGACGTAGTTCTTTGAAGAGCTTTACTCTGATATCATTTGCTGAGAGCACATCTGCAGCGGTACGTGCGAAAAATTCCGAGTTGTTGCGGCTATCATAGGCTATGGCCACAGAGCTTTGTGACACGGGAAATTGACTTTTGATATAATTGGCGAGTCCTTGGGTGGCCATTCCAATTGTATAGCGATTGATGCGATTAGTGCCAGGTCCCATTACTCCGCGAAGACCACCTGTTCCAAAGTCCAAGTCAGTATAGAAAGACTCGATCAAATTTTTAGGGTCATTCACCATCATATCTTTGATGGCTTGCTGTGTGGCATCATCCACTTCGGGGGTTAACCATGCATTTACTTTCGCTTGTATTTCTGCTGAAATTTCCATTATTGCATATCTTTTTTACATTGCATCAAGCCTTCTTGCCAAGAAAGCAGTTCAATGCCCGTGTTTTTTTCAAATTTGTCAGCTGCTAATTTAGAATACTTTGGACGAATCGCTTTAGTTGGGAAACGATTGCTGTCAACCGGATGCACGGGCACATTTAATTCATAGACTTTGACAATTTCCTTTGCAAAATCAAACCATGATGCGACACCGTGCTGTGAATAATGATAGCGTCCAAGTTCTATATCTTGTCCTGCATCTAACCGAATGATCATTCGGTTGATATCATGAGCTAATGACCGGGCATAAGTAGGTGATGCAAATTGGTCACTAACTACATTGAGCTCACCTTTTTCTTTGGCTAGCCGAATCATTGTTTTCATGAAATTGTGTCCAAAGGTGCTGTATAGCCAAGACGTACGAAGCACAATTGCTCTAGCGCCTGAATTAAGAACGTTATTTTCACCATTCAACTTAGCACGGCCATACTCATTCAATGGATTTACAGATGTCAATTCATCAAGTGGTAATTCTTTTTTTCCATCAAAAACATAATCAGTGGAAATGTGAATCAAGGTTGCGTTTATTGATTTGGCAGCTCGAGCGAGATAAAGTGGCGCAAGTTCGTTGCCGGCTTTATTGGCCTCTTTATCCTCTTCGGCTTTCTCCACATTTGTGTAAGCCGCAGCATTAATTATGAAATCGGGTCGAAGGTTTGTTAAAATCTCCAAACAAGCTTTCTCGTCAGTCACGTCCAAATCATGGCGAGAATAGAATGTAAAATCCATTGCTGGATACTCCTCCAAAATAGCCTGAAAGTCTTGTCCCAGTTGACCAGAAGAGCCCGTAACTGCTACTTTTATTTTTACGTGTACCGCGTTCATCGGCGACCAAATTAACCAAATCACACTGAAACTTGGTTTTATCGAAGCAGATTATCTTTGTATGGCATAATGTTAGGTAAAGGCTTTTAAAATCAATGCCATGAAACAGATCTACTTTACAATGTTTTTTGCACTCGTGACTATCTGTGCTTTTTCTCAACGTGGGGCATGGAGAGACAGAAGAGATCCTGCTCTGGCCGTGGGTCTTCAAGCAGCGGAACCCAAAGGAGCTTTTGCTGCCAATGTCGACGGCATCCCATTTGGGGTTGCTGGTAATTTTACAGCACCCATTTCTAACTCGCCTTTTGAATTTGGTGTAGCCTTCGCTTGGAATAGCATGGCTGCAAAGAATGAAGATGTGGCTATAATAGCAGGTCAAGATGCACAAGGAAATGATGTATTCGAAGAAGCTGAAATGCGCATCCGTAGCAACAACTACCGCTACCATGCGGTGGCGAGATTCAGACCATTTGTTCGTGGCTTTCAAATCTATGGAGATTTAATCGCAGGAGTGGAACGCTTCACCACGAGCACTGATGTGCAAATCAACAACAGTGGATATACAGAAGTGACAGACGCCAACACAGTGGAGCGCGATTTCGGATGGTCGCTCGGATGGGCAGTCGGTACGCGCATTCGCCTATCTGGTGCTTTATTCCTAGATGCGCGTTTTGAAAATCTGGAAGGTGGAGTAGCCACGTACGTTAATCCTGACTCAATTGTGATAGACGAATTTGACAATTCACTTAATTATACCACCAACGAGTCAAGAACAGATAAGTTTACTTACCAAATCGGAATAGCAGTTCAGTTCTAGATTTTACTTCGAGCGTATAGCATCGACTGGATTGAGG
>JBILSZ010000183.1:0-3427 GCA_044371755.1 Flavobacteriales bacterium
AAATGCGTCGAATCCTGTGATGTCCATACCTGTGATCAACAAGTGAACGTCGTGCGTTCCTTCGTAAGTGATCACCGACTCGAGATTGCACATATGGCGCATAATTGGATATTCATTGGTAATACCCATTCCACCGAGAATCTGACGCGACTCACGCGCGATTTCAATCGCCATGTTCACGTTGTTTCTCTTCGCCATAGAAATCTGCCCTGAGGTCGCTTTGCCTTCGTTGCGAAGCTGTCCAACGCGCAAAGTGAGCAATTGTGCCTTGGTGATTTCCGTAATCATCTCAGCCAATTTCTTTTGTTGCAATTGGAATGCTCCGATTGGTTTGCCGAACTGCTGACGCTCTTTGCTATAGCGCAAAGCAACATCATAGCAATCCAATGCTGCACCAATTGCACCCCATGCAATGCCATAGCGCGCGCTGTCTAAACAGCTCAGTGGTGCACCGAGTCCGCTGCGACCTGTAAGAAGATTGGACTTAGGAACTTTCACATTATTGAATACCAATTCGCCGGTATCACTCGCGCGCAAACTCCACTTGCCGTGCATTGTAGGAGTGGTGAAGCCTTCCATGCCGCGCTCTACGATGAGACCGTGAATGCGACCTTCTTCATTCTTCGCCCAAACCACAGCAATCTGCGCAAATGGTGCGTTTGAAATCCACATTTTTGCACCATTCAAGATGTAGTGGTCGCCGGCATCTTTGAAGTTGGTGGTCATGCCGCCTGGGTTTGAACCATGGTCAGGTTCGGTAAGACCGAAACAGCCAATCCATTCGCCGCTGGCGAGTTTTGGTAGATATTTTTGACGTTGTTCTTCAGTACCATATTTCCAAATAGGATACATCACCAGTGAGCTCTGCACTGATGAAGTCGAACGGAGACCGCTATCGCAGCGCTCCAATTCTTGCATGATGATACCATAAGAAATTTGATCGAGACCAGCACCGCCATATTCGGCTGGAATGTAAGGTCCGAATCCTCCGATCTCTGCTAACCCTTTGAGCAGGTGGCGAGGGAATTCACCCTTTTCCCATGCTTGTTCGATAATAGGTGATACTTCCTTTTTCACCCAAGCACGAGCTGTGTCGCGAACCAATTTGTGTTCTTCGGTCAACAACTCATCCATCAGATAGTAGTCGTGGCCTTGATAAAGATCTGTACGCATGTATTTTGTTATTGCAAGTTTCTATTAAAATGCGGCGCAAATGTATTCTATAAATCATCAAACACCATTATATCAGTGTTTGTTGATCCGCCCCGTAATTTTCGTACCATTCATCGACGAGTAAAGACCTGCCATTGCTAGCTGCGACAGCCAGTTCATCACATTTTTCGTTATAAAAATTACCGTTGTGACCCCTCACCCAGACGAACTTTACTTGGTGATTGGAGGCGATTCTTAGATAACGCGACCACAAATCGGGATTTTTAACATTTTTCCAGTTCCTTTTTACCCATCCTCCTATCCAATTTTTCTCAACGGCATCCACTACGTAGCGTGAATCGCTGAAAACCGTGACATTGCAACCGGGTGTCTTTAATGCTTCGAGGGCCACGCATACGCTCATCAATTCCATACGATTGTTGGTGGTAAGGCGAAAGCCTTGGGACATTTCTTTGTAGTGCTTGCCTGACATCAATACCACGCCGTAGCCTCCCGGACCAGGATTTCCCTTAGCGGCGCCATCGGTATAAACAATGATTTCGGGTGCTGCACTCATCCGAGAAGGCTGGGAAGATTTTTGGAAAACAGTTTAACGGCGATCGCTAGTATGATGATACCAAATACTTTTTCGAGAATAGCGATGCCTCCAATGCCCAGAAAACGCTCGATACGATTGGTGAGTTTGAGCACGGCAAAAATGATAGGCATATTAAGAATGACCGCAATAGCGATATTGATCATTTGGTATTCTGCACGAAGGGAGATAAGTGTGGAGAATGTTCCTGCCCCTGCTATAACAGGAAAAGCAAGCGGAACAATTGAAGCGGCTTTTTCTCCGCCTTCTTTTTGCTTGAATAATTTTATTCCTAAAATCATTTCTAAAGCGATGAAAAACAAAATGAAAGAACCCGCCACCGCGAAGGAGTACACATCCACGCCAAAAAAGCCTAGGAAGCGCTCACCGGCCACGAGAAAAATGAGCATCAGAATCAACGAAACTGTAGTAGTGGTCCACGGCTGAATATTGCCCACTTTGCGCTTAATATCAAGGATAATTGGAATCGACCCAATGATATCAATGACGGCAAAGAGGATGAAAAAACACGAAAGAATTTCTGCACCGTTGATCATGGTGCAAACTTAGAGAATCGAGGCGATGATTTGGGGAAAATATTCGATTTCGAGTTTACGCACCTTTTGCTCAATTTCAGCGGGTCCGTCTGTGGGTTCGATAGCAACAGATTTTTGAAAAATGACTTTTCCCTCGTCGTAGTGCTCGTTTACGTAGTGAATCGTGATACCCGATTCTCTTTCCTTATTTGCAAAAACAGCCTCGTGCACATAGTGACCGTACATTCCCTTGCCACCATATTTTGGAAGTAAAGCTGGATGAATATTGACGATAGCACCAGGGAAGCGCTCAATCAAACTAGTGGGTACTTTCCATAAAAAACCCGCAAGCACAATAAAGTCTACCTCTTGCGCTTCGAGGTATTCGAGAAACTCATCTGATTCCAAGAAATTTTCACGTGTTAGGAGGAAAGCTGGGATGTGCCATTTATTAGCTACATCAAAAGCACCTGCACCCTCTTTATTGCAGCCGATACAAGCGACTTCAGCATTTTCTGAATTTTGAAAATAGTCAAGGATATTATTGGCATTGGAGCCACCACCTGAGGCGAGAATCGCTAATCTTCTAATCATAGTGCAAAGGTAGCACTTCGAATACGATTAAACATCAATCACCTCGATCTGCATTCGCTCACAGGCTATTTCTGCAAGTCCATAAAGGAGTGTAAGCTGGGCATCAAGAGCGGCGGCATTAGATTCGAGGGCCGCTTGTTCAATATCGAGCAGCAAAAGGTGCATTTCATTCATGCCAAAAAGCTTGAGATTTGGCTTCATGCGATGAGCGAAAGCCTTGACCGAGGGATAATCCTTTTCACTGAACTTTTGCTTGAGCATCGTCACATCCTTTCTCATTTGGTCAATAAAAATGACCAACGTGCCTTTCACGTTGTCCATGTTGCCGCTATACATATCGATAAGTGCGGTTAAATCATAGATTTTATGGCCATTCTCAGTCATAATTGAATTCATTGTATGACGAATGTACAACTCAAATCGTACAGAGCGCTTCACATTTTATACTTTTGTCAAAAAGGGAGTACGAAATGTCGATTCAAGTGAATAAAGTTGCAAAGGTATACGGCCAACAGCGCGCGCTGAATGGAGTGAGCTTCGATATATCAGG
>JBILSZ010000021.1:0-36774 GCA_044371755.1 Flavobacteriales bacterium
TCAAGATCTCAATGGATGGAAAAGGACGGGCAACTGATAACGCATTCATTGAACGCTTTTTTAGAACGATTAAATATGATCGACTCTATCTGAACCCGAGTCGTGACGGTCATGAGTTATACAACGAATGTGAAGACTTTATTAACTATTACAACCATCGACGTTCACATTCCTCCATCGGGAAAATCGCTCCAATCAAGGTTTACAAACAGGCAGCATAGAAATGAACAAAACCACTAATTTATTAGTCTCCCCCAGACCCCCTCATTATTACTATTTTAACAGTTATATTTGTATATAAGAACTTGTCCAATCATTCCCGACCATCTCAATGTGATTAGAAATATAATTATCAAGATATTAGTTAACCTTGGAATCGTTTACTTCGTTTACCAGTACACTAAGGGAAACAGGATAGCAACATTAGTTTTTGGACTTATGGGACTCTATTTAATTTATGGAGCTATAAAAACTAGAAACTATTCGGGAGCTTCTGTAATTGATAGAAAGGAAATCAAATGCGTGTCCTTCAATTCTGGAGTACCCGGTTGGACTAGACCGAGTATTGTATTTAAGTTTAATGCCAATGGACAATTAAAAACGAGGGTAATAGAGCTACCTATGTCCTACCTTGGTGGAGTAAATGACATTGATCTCGCAGAACAGCTAATGAGCGAAGAAAAAATTTGTTAATGGAGAGGTCCACTTAAGATTTCTCAATAGTTATCTTAATATAAACCTCCAACACTCGCAGTCCAGAAAATTCGATTATTTTTATGAGATGAATGATGATCAGAAGGCTGGGGGGTTTTTGTACTCCTGATAAGTAGCGGGTCTGACTTTGCATACCAATGATAAAACTGACAACAATCATACTACTCATTTCGATTTTTGCTTTGATTTCGTTGAGAAGCAAACAGGGCATACCCGCGACTGACTTTCAGACGGGTGTGGACAGTTTTATCAAAAAATATTCGGCGGATTTCGCAACTGTTAACGAGATTTTTGATCGTAACGGCAACGATTTCATACTTGACAAAAAAGTAAGAACTTCGTGGAGCAAGATAGTCACCCTTGAACGCAAGACTACTTTTAAAAACATTTACGACCAGACAGTTTACCAACGACTTTATTTGGGCTTTTATCAATACGACACTGACAAACAATGTTCAGCAGCAGAGGACAGTTTACTCAATTTCTTCGGGACAGATTGCCATAGACTTAGCTGGGGCGACAACGGCAAATCACTTCACCTTTACAAAATCCAAATGACAAATAACTTAGATGATTCAAAACAGAAAAGCGCAGGCTATGGGAGCTCTCGAAATTATCTGTCCAGTTGATTGGAGTCTCCCAGTGGCAGTCGGGTCTGACGTCAACGTATATTGGAAGACGACCTCGTTGTTTTTCCGAGCCTTATAGATTTATAATTTTATTATTCATAGGACCAACTTTTACACCATGCAGCTAAACCCGAAAACATACGAGCCAAATAGCGAACTGACAGAGTTTGTCATACGTTATTGGACATTGGATGGTGGAAAGGAAAATATTCCTATCAAAAATACCATTGTGCCTGACGGGACAATGAAATTGATTTTTCATTATGGAGACACCTACAAACACCATTCTCCAAGCGGCGAGATAGTCCTTTTACCAAAGTGCTTCTTAATTGGACAACTGACAAAACCCTATGTGATTGAGCCTGCAGGAGTGACCGGTAGTTTTGTTGTGCAATTCAAACCCAATGGTTTTTTACCCTTTACTTCAATCCTAATCAAGGAAATGGAAAATACCGCAGTTCCATTGGATGTTTTATTTGGAGAAGAGGGTAAGATTCTGGGTGAGCAAATTTTAAATGCGAACGCGACGCCCGATAGAATTCAAATTATTGAGACTTTTCTCATCAAGCAATTGGCCAATAAGAAAACGATTGACACCATTGTAAAGTCAACAGTTGAAACAATATTCAATGCAAATGGTCAATTTTCTGTAAATGATTTCACGGTGTCAAATAATATAGACCGAAGACAATTGGCTCGTAAGTTTTCTTTAGCCATTGGGTTAAGTCCGAAGCAACTCGCAAAGACAATTCGAATTCAGAGCACCTTGAAGGCTTTACTTAATGAAGATATTTCTAGTCTAACTGACTTGGCATACGAAAATGAATATTATGACCAGGCGCATTTTATAAAGGAATTCAAGGATTTCACAGGTTTAACGCCAAAGGAGTTCTTTGGTGACAACCTTAAAATGTCTTTGATTTTTGACAAAAAGTAGCCTTGTCCCATTTTTACAATTTTGCCGTTTAGGGTGATTCTAGTTTTGCATCGCAATAGTGCAAAAACATAAATCAAAGTAAAATGGCGAATGTAAATCCAGTAGGTTGGTTTGACATCCATGTGGCAAACCTAGATCGAGCAAAGAAATTCTACGAAACAGTTTTCAATTTAAAGCTGACAGATGCACCCATTGAATGGGGCAAACAGTCATTCTTCCCTTTCAGCCCTGAAAGCCACGACATTTCAGGCGCATTAGTGGAAAAAGCCGACTTTGTTCCAAGTAGCAATAATACAGTTGTCTATTTTGAAACCGAAGACAATATTGCAGAAGAACAAAGAATAGAGGCCTCAGGAGGAAAAGTTGTACAACCCAAAATGAATATTGGTGAGTTTGGTTTCATCTCAATTTTCATTGACACAGAAGGCAATACTATCGGACTTCATTCGCGCAAATAGTCTTCATTGAAGGCAAGTGATATAAAGCGCTGTGACAAAACGAGTGAAATCATAATGCTACCACCCAACAAAATGCGGCGAATAAAGACATTATTCGCCGCATTTTTGCGGTGAAAAATTCGTATATTCGCCGCATATTTCGTCGAAAGAATGCCCAAGTATATATATGAATATGACCAATGGCCGCACTTTGAGTGGAACGAAAGCCTCGTGGGAGCGGCGCTTGCTGAGGTGCGGTTTCTTCAAGGGAAAATATTGGGTCAAATGATGGGGCTGGGTTTTGAACAAAGAGAGTCGACCAAATTGGATATACTCGTCTTAGACATTATGAAGTCTTCGCAAATTGAAGGAGAGAATCTACACTATGATCAAGTAAGATCCTCTGTCGCGAGGAAATTGGGTATTAAAAAAGCAGGTCTGGTTCGAAGCAATCGCTCTGTTGATGGCATAGTAGAGCTAAATCTTGATGCTGTCGAAAGCTATGAAAGTCCTTTAACACATGACAGGCTCTACGGTTGGCATGCTGCACTTTTTCCTACGGGATATAGCGGAGCTTACAAGATTGAAGTGGGAAGGTATAGAACGGGTGAGATGCAGGTAGTTTCAGGTGCTTCAGGAAAGGAGAGGGTCCACTATGAGGCTGTAAAGGCGAAATATGTAAAAAAGGAAATGAATGTATTCCTAAAGTGGCTGAACAAGGAAGACAACGGTGATCCTGTGCTCAAAGCGGCTGTAGCGCACTTCTGGTTTATTATCATTCATCCATTCGATGATGGTAATGGACGCATCGCGCGGGCCATTAGCGATATGTTATTGGCGCGATCAGAAAATACGAGCGACAGATTTTATAGTATTTCTAATCAAATGATGATTCATCGAAAAGAGTATTATCATACGCTTCAAGAAGTGCAACATAGTGAAGGGGATATTACCGAGTGGTTATTGTGGTTTTTGGAGTGCTTGAAAAAAGCGTTGTTGGCTTCTGAGTTCATTACCTCCAGAGTCTTGTTGAAAGCAGAGTTTTGGTCAAAGCATTCGAAGCTTGAATTGAACGAGCGACAACGGAAAATAATCAATCTTCTTTTTGATGGTTTTGAAGGAAAGCTTCAAACCTCCAAGTGGGCCAAAATCTGCAAGGTATCGAATGATACCGCGCTTCGAGATATCAATGACCTTCTTGAAAAGAAGGTATTACGCAAATCAGACGCAGCAGGCCGCAGTGCGTCCTATGAGTTGGTGGAGGGATGACAAAAGAAAGGTCAACCTCACCCCTTCAACCGTGCCTTCAATTCCCCCTGGGTGACTACGTTACATTCAATAGGAGTTTCTTCTTTTGGATTGTATATCCAATCTACCGTCAAACTTTCGTCGCCTTTGCCAGCGCCTTTTGAAATCATTTTTATTGGAACATCATGCGCTGTGCGCGTATCAGCAGGAGCTGCACTGTAATCCATTCCGAAGTAATAATCATCATAGCCTGCTTTGGATACTTTGATGATGACTGCGCCCTTGCCTTCATGTTTTACCTTAATCTTTTTTCCTTTGACTTGCTTGGTTTCTTGAAGTACACCATCGACATACACTTCTACTACAGAACCTTTCAAACGTTCTGAGGTATTCGCGTCTAATGGAAATCCGTTGAAGCGGGAAATTTGAGCCTGCGCCGCAAATGCGAGCACGAATGCAAAAGAGGTGAATAGTGTTTTCATTGCAGATTTGATTTAAATCAAATATAGTTTTATTTTTCGCAAATTCCAAATTCCAAATTCCAAATTCCAATTTTAACCTTTTTCCATAAGAATAAATGCGTTCGTCATGTTCATTTGTCGCTCATCATAATTCTTTCAAATTCAGTATGAAAGAGATTTAGCTTTGTGAAAAATTACAACATGTCTCGTTATTGGATTTTTCAAATAATAGGTTGGGTGGGAATGCTCCTAGTCGAAATGTTCAACTATGGCGTGGGGGTGCGATGGAATTATGACTGGAAATTTGTGGGCTATTTTATGGCGTACCCGATTTTCGGTTTCTTGTCTAGCCATTGGCTTCGTCTCATCTTGAAACGAAATAATGTCTTCTTGAATAGTCAACGCAAGATCATTGTCATTGGTGTTGTCTCTTTTATCGCATGGACAGTGGCAATGGCTGTGTTGGTTCAAATGCCTGAGTTCTTTCTCGATCGTGAGGTTTTTTATAAAACCAATACTCCATTAAATTTTACTTTGAATGTGGTGAATTTGTGTCGCTACACTATCGCGTGGATTACCATTTATTTTTTCTACCAAATTCTAGTGAAATCATCTCAATTAGAAATTGAAAAAATAGAATTGGATAATGATAAGAAAGACACGGAATTAAAACTTTTGCGCACACAATTGAATCCACATTTTTTATTCAATGCGCTCAATAGTATAAAAGCTCTGGTTTTGGTGGATCCAAGGGCGGCGAGGGAAGGCATCGTCAAGCTGAGTGAAATTCTCCGCTTTTCGTTGTCTTCCTCTTCCCGTGATGCAGTGTCTATTTCGGAGGAACTTGAAATGGTGCAACAATATCTGCAGGTCGAAAAACTACGCTTTGGCAATCGCTTGTCTTATTGTATTTCAAAAGAAGCTGAAAGCGATGACGTCAAAATTCCCGTTGGAATTATTCTTACACTCGTTGAAAATGGCATCAAACACGGCGTTTCCAAACGTAATGGAGATAGTGAGATTCATCTTATTGTAAAATGTACAAAAAGGTACCTTTCTGTAGAGGTGAAAAATTCCGGCTCCATTGTAAAAGATGAATCAGGATTGGGCATTGGATTGCAATTTGTGAAAAAGAGGCTAAAAGCTTTCTACAATCAAGTTGAAATTGAATTGCAAGAGGTAGGTGAAATGGTATCTGTAAATGTAATCGCTCAGGTATGACAAAGCAACGCGTATTCATAGTAGATGACGAACCGCTGGCCATTCAGGAAATGAAATGGATGCTCAAGGATTTTTCTGATATAGATATCGTAGGTCAGGCGTCAACGGCAATTGAAGCGATTCGTCAAATCAATAACATGCGGCCAGATTTAGTTTTTCTTGACATCAATATTCCTGAAAAAAATGGCTTTGATATTTTGAACGAATTGAACTACTTCCCGCAAATAATTTTTGTCACCGCCTATGATGAATATGCCTTAAAGGCTTTTGAAATCAATGCGATCGACTACCTAATGAAACCCTTGGGACAAGAGCGTTTGGTGAAAGCGTTGACAAAGGTGAAAGCGTCAAGAGATACGAATTTCTCTCGTATTTTTATCAAAGAAGGAAATGAAATGAAGTTTATTGAAGCCAATTCCATTATATGGATAGAGAGCATCGGTAATTATATCCGCATTCACCACGAGAAAGGCAGCAATATGCTGTATAAATCGCTAACGGCAATCGAAGAACAACTGAGATACGAAATTTTTTTTAGAGCAAATCGACAAGAGTTAGTGAACATGAGCAAGATGGATCGGGTTGTTAAGAAGGTTGATAATTGGATTGTTGTAATGAAGGATGGCAAAGAAATTCAACTGAGTAAAAGACAAAGTGCTCGTTTTATAGCAATGAACAAAAGTTTAGAGATATGAAAGGTTTAATTGTCATCATTTGGTTCTGGGTAATGTTCTCTGGTTTGACAGCGTTCTCTCAGTTTCAAAATAACAATTGGAGGTTTGGATTCGGGGGGGGACTTATTTTTGACAATGTTGGAAGTGTGGTTATAACTACTGGTCAAACGAATACTCAAGAGGGCAGTAGCGCTATTTCGGATAGAAATACTGGAGTACTCTTGTTTTACACAGACGGTATCAATGTGTGGAATGCAAATAATGAGGTAATGCAGAATGGAACAGGGCTATTGGGCGGAACTCCAGAATTGACTTCTAGCACATCTGCTGCGGCTATCGTTCGCGATCCTAATAGCGAAACGATGTATTACATTTTTACCATCGACGAACAGAGCAGCAACAACGGCCTGCGATATTCCATTGTAGATATGGCACTCGATGGAGGATTAGGAGCGATTCCAACCAATTTGAAAAACATTCCTGTTTATACTACTAACTCAGAAAAGCTTCAAATAATCCCTAATGCAGATTTATCTGGATACTGGGTGATTACACATGACAATCAGGAAGCCTTGGTAGCATTTGAACTTACTCAAACTGGGCTTTCTACCACACCAGTGATTAGTAATATCACCAGTCCACAAGGCAATGGTGCAGGGCATTTTAAAATGAACAGAACATTTACTAAATTGGCGATAGGTAGCTTGTTCGAATCGAATATTAGCCTCTTCGATTTTAATAATGAAACTGGGGTTTTTTCAAACCCTGTTTCGTGGTCTTATAATTTTGGGACAAGCTTACAATATGGAATGGAATTTTCGCCAAACGGTCAGGTTTTGTACGCTTCTAATCTCGAGAAAATCGTACAATATGATTTAAGCTCTAACAACGCTACAACCATAGAAAATTCAGGGTTTGAAGTTTTCGTAACTAATTTTTTAAACGGAACACCAGCCTCTATGCAGCTTGCTCCTAATAATAAAATATATGTGAATAATGGAGGATCTGTGGGTGTAATTGAATGTCCGAATTTTCTCGGAAGCGCGTGTAATTGGATTATTAATGGAGTAGCAGGCGCAGCTTTTGGCGGCTACGGACTGCATATTTGGTCATATGACATAGCTGAAGTAAACATAGAGCCAAGTTTTGAATTTGAAGCGAATGATAATTGCGTTCAAACACCCATCAGTTTTAGTTTTAGTATTCCAATAGATTTTGATGAACTAAATATCTTGTGGGGCGACGGTGGTGAGGTGGTCACTGCCACTGCTAGTGCTCTTCACACCTATGATGAGGCAGGGTCGTATACGGTGAACGTAGAAGTAATCAGGGGCTGTGAGGTATTAAGCTTCGACTCACTGTTTGTCGTGGAAGACTGCAATGTAGATATTGTTGACTTTAATTTGCTTGGCAATGTATGTGATATTGAGAGTGCCATAAGTCTTCAAGTGCCACTTACTACCACCTTTGATCAAGTAGTCATTAATTATGGTTTGGTGGGAGGGTCTTCCGAAGAGCAGATTTTTTCCAATATCAGCAATACAATTAGTAGTGAATTGGAATTCATAGAGCCGGGTATTTTTGAGATTTGTGTGAACTATATAGTTAGTGGTATCTTGGATACCACAATTTGTGAAACCTTCGAAATAGGTCTGTGTTGCGATTTTCAGCTTGTCGCAGAGAATCTGTGCACGGAAACACCAACGGTTTTGTCGGTGTTTGGTACCAATGAAATCAGCAATGTGAGCTGGACAATTACCTCAGGTTCAGGAGAAATATTCGAACTGGAAGGCTTGCAAGCCTCTGCAAATTTGCAAGAGGAGGGCAACTATTTTGTTTCTGCCGTAGTCAATGGTGAGTGTAGTGATACACTTTTATCAAGAACAATCACGGTGATTAGTTGTGAAAAGATATTTTGTGATCCTTTTATCCCAAATGTCTTTACTCCTAATGATGATGGAATAAATGAATTTTTTACACCTGTTTTTTCATGTGAAGATGCGGATTTTAATTTGAAAATCACGAATCGATGGGGTGAAGTAATATATGACAGCGGTGATACGAATAGAGGTTGGAATGGAGGTATAAACGGATATTTTGTTCCTGACGGTGTATACATATATGAAGTGGCTTACCAGCGTTCACAAATCAATAGAGTAGTTGTTAGCGGCAGTTTGACTATTCTAAGATAATGGAATCACTGAGGGTTTATTTAAGTTATTTTGTATTACATTTAGAATCGTTTCAATTAGCTCTTAACCATGAATAAATCCCTCGCACTACTAATTATTTTTGGGGTCTCTTTTGTTCCCTCATTGCTGCAAGCTCAAGGAGAAGGCAACAATTGGTACTTCGGTCAATTAGCGGCTATCAGTTTCGAAACCAGTCCTCCTACTGTATTAACTAATAGCGCCATGAGCTCTTTTGAGGGCTGTGCCACTATTAGTGATGCCGATGGGAATCTCTTATTTTACACCGATGGATTGACGATATTTAATTCCGTTCATGAAATTATGGAGAATGGCGAAGGGTTGCAAGGTGGCAGTTCATCCACCCAGTCCGCCATCATCGTACCTCAGCCTGGTAGTGAAACAATCTATTATGTCTTTACTGTTCTAGAATTTGGATTAAATGGAATGTCGTACTCTGTGGTGGATATGACGCTCGATGGAGGTTTGGGAGCTGTTACAGCAGAAAAAAACATTCTGTTGAACTCAGATAGTTCTGAGAGAATCACTGCTGTTCGTCACGATAATGGTCAGGATATTTGGATTATCAATGCGAGTTTTACCACCAACAAGTTCTACTCTTTCTTGTTGGATGATACGGGCATCAATACTACTGCGGTAGAAAGCACCGCTGGAGTTGAACCGAATGATTTTGGTATTGGCTATTTAAAGTCATCTTTTGATGGGGAAATGCTCGTTTGCGCTCATGCTCTAGGATTAGGTGACAATCTGGATATTCTAAATTTCGACGGACAGACTGGAGTAGTCACCGAATTGATGACCTTGACTTGTGATCCTATGACTCCTTATGGTGTGGAATTTAGTCCAGATCAATCAAAGTTATACATCGGAGGAATTGACGAACTTCAAGTAAGCGGGGCATTGCTTCAGTTTGATTTGACTGATTTGAACGAAGCCAGTGTTCAAAGCTCCCTTACTACCTTGTTTGAATCGGAAGGTGCATTTTTTATTGGAGCTGTACAGAGAGGACCGGATGACATACTTTATGTAGCTCAAACGAATAGTTTTTTAGGTGCTATTCTAAATCCAAATGCTGATGGTCTTGCTTGCGACTTTGATTCAGAATATTTAGATTTAACACCAGGAGTAGGCACTTTCGGATTGCCCAATTTTCTTCCGAGCTTTTTCATCGATGCTTCTTTGAATGCATCACAATTTTGTTTCGGGAATGAAACCAACTTCACCATCACAGGAGCGCCCGACGGTGCGGTTGTCAACTGGAACTTCGGGGACGCTAATTCTCCTTCAAATACCGCCACCGGATTGGAAGTGAGTCATACATATAGCGCGGGAGGAACTTTCACCGCCACCGCGACCGTGATCTTTGATGGAGAGGAAACAGAATATACCATTGAAGTCACTATTTTTCAACCAACTTTAGATATAGTCGTTTCTCCTTCAGAAATTGGATTATCCCCGCTGATAGTGGATTTTAATTTCAATGCTTCAGGGCAAAATTTACAACTCGATTTTCAAAACGATGGGACCTTTGATTATTCAACATCCTCACCCTTCGAGTCAACTTCATTTACATACATCAACCCCGGTGTTTACCTCGCTGTGGCTACAGTCACGCAAGATGGATGCGTGGTTGAAGATTCTGTCTTCATTCGTGTTTTCACCGAACCATCACTGTTCATCCCCAATGTCATCACGCCAAATGGTGATTCAAAAAATAATTCTTTTTATATAAAAGGTTCGGGCATAAGCGGTATTGAATTATTCATTTACAATCGCTGGGGAGCCTTAGTGGGCGAGGTCAACGATATTGATGATATTTTCGAACCTACTGACTCTTTCCAAACCTGGCAGCCAAACGAAGCCGAAACGAGCGGCACTTATATGTATTTCTACAAAGCCAAAGGATTCGAAGGACAAGAACTCGAAGGAACGGGAACGATTACCGTTTTGGGGCTGGAGTAGAAAGCGTCTTCAAATATTCATCCGCCTTCTTTAAATGCGCCTCGCGTTTGCCGACTTCCATTTTATCAAAGGTGCGCACCATCATGCTCAAACGTGGATTCTTCAAAAAGAAATCACGGTGCTTGTCAATGAAATTCCAAAACAAGCCATCCCATATTTCACACCAAGGTGCTTTGGTATAATTGCTCATTTTCAAAATATAATTTGATCCGCTGATGTAGGGCTTGGTGCTCATGATGCCGCCATCGGCAAATTGTGACATACCATACACATTGGGCACCATCACCCAATCATACGCGTCAATAAACAATTCCATAAACCATCGATACACTTCATCGGGATCAAATTCGCAAAGCACCATGAAGTTTCCAATCACCATCAATCGTTCAATGTGATGACTGTAGGCGCTATCATTCATGCGCTTTACGGCATCGTCGATAGGGGCGATTCCGGTAGTCCCATTCCAAAATGATTCGGGAATGCTTCGTTTGTGTTTGAAAAAATTCTTCGTGCGTTCTTCGACTCCTTTGTTGATGTAAACTGCACGAATGTATTCTCTCCAACCCAGCACTTGTCTCACAAAACCTTCCAGACTATTTATGGGGATATTATTTTTCAAACCATATTGAATGGATGCATCGAGTATGTCTTTCGATGAAATCATTCCAATATTCAGCATGGGCGTGAGGATAGAATGGAAAAGTGTACCCTCTCCCGGAACAATAGCATCCTGATAAACACCGTAGTTCTGAAATCTTTTTTCTAAAAAATCATTCAACCACTTCAAAGCACTTTCGCGGTCTACGGGATAATGCCATTGCTTTAAATTTCCATAATTAGCCTTGAAGTTCTTCTCGGTGTAAGCGATGGCCTCATCTATGTATTTACTTGCAGGAATAGAGGGCACGGATGGAATCTTAACTCCTTTCGGCATTTTATTCCTGTTCTCTCCGTCAAAGGTCCACTTGCCCCCAAGAGGCTCACCCGCCGAGTCAAGCATGATCTGATGGCGCTTGCGCTCGTCAATGTAAAAGGCTGTAAAGAAGTATTTCTTTTTAGTTCCAAAATACTTTTTTACATATTCATCCGAACAAAGAAAATTCAAACTTTCGTTCTTTTCCTGAGAGATATTGTACTTTTTACAATATCTATGGATTCTCCTTTCTAACAAATAATCGACGGTATCGAAGTATTCAATTTCTTTTATTTTTTCTTTAGATAAAAAACCGAATAGTTGTTCGGTTTTGCATCGTTCGTCCACGGCTTCGATATATAGCTTCTTTTTTTGAGGAAGCATATCGAAGTACCGGCGCATGGTAGCGCGGTGATAGGCTATTTTTTGTTTGTGAAATTTATACTGATTGAAAAATAATTCATCCTCTATCATAATCACCATATCCGCCTTGATATTGGGAAGCGGCTCGAATAATTGGTGCGGATAAATGAGAAAGGCTTTCATCTATCGCTTTGATATTTTATTATTCGTAATCGCACGTTGACGATTGCATTTATGTCGCCCCACTTCTTCTGTTCGCAATGCAGTATGTTTGGTGCTACGACCTGTCATTCGTTTTCTCCACATGCGAAAACTAGATGCTTTCATTTCTTTACGCATCAATTCGATCACTTGTGATTCATTGATGCCAAATTGTGCCTCGATGGCTTCAAACGGCGTGCGGTCTTCCCATGCCATCTCGATAATGCGGTCGATGTCTTGTTCGGAGAGTGTTATTTTCATGCGGTTTGTCGTTTGAGCCACAGATCACGAAATGTTCTATTTTTATCGTAATCATTGGCTTGTTTTGCAGAGTTGAATTTTCTATCTGGACGCGGATCGTTGCCCACACCAGCGATATAAGCCCAATTCCCCCAATTGCTTGCGGGATCATAGTCGATAAGTTGTGACTCAAAATAGGAAGCGCCCCATCTCCAATCCATACCCAGATCATGCACGAAATAACTGGCCACATTTTGCCTTCCTCTGTTGCTCATCCATCCTGTGTGCTTCAACTCGAGCATATTGGCATCTAAAAATTCATCCCCAGTATATCCGTCTATCCAAGATTCAAGTGTGCGCATATCTCTGCGCCATTTTCTCGGCTGACCTTGATTGAAGCCATTTAATTTAAATAAAGATGATCCTTGTTTAGCGGCGGTAAACTTGAAAAAGTCGCGCCACAATAATTCAAATATCATCCAGTATGTGCTGTCGTTCTTTACGCGATCGTCTTCGTATTTCCATGTCTCTTCTGCAATCACGGCAGGACTAATACACCCTAGTGCAAGCCAAGGTGAAAATTTAGAACTGTAGTTTTTACCCACCATTCCATTGCGCGTTTCTTTGTATGCGGCAATGTGATCAGTATCCCAGAGGTATTCTTTCAACCGTGCTTTTGCAGCCGTTTCACCGCCTGCGAACTCCATCACTCCTCGGTCATCCAGAGTAATAGAAGGAAGTAGGGTGGAAAGGTCGAAATTTTCTACATCGATTTTTTCAGGCGCATACAGTCCGTCTATTTTTTCTTCTGGGATATGAAACGCTTGCTCTTTTTCAACCTTCGTTCTAAACTTGGTAAACACATCTGGTAGTCCATGAATGCTAAATGGAAGATCCTTCTTTTCTACTAGAGTAGAAGTCCATTTTGCTTCCCAGTCGATTTTATTTTGTGAAAGAAGCTCTTGCAATGCACGTTCTTCCATTACTTCTTCTGTACACACTTCTTTGGAATAATAGACACAATCCACTCCCAATCGCTTTGCGATGTCTGCAATAAGATTCGCAGGATTACCTTTCACAATGATCAAATGACCTCCAAGCTCGTGAATTTTTTGCTGGAGATCTGAAACGCTTTCAATAAGAAATTTCCGGCGATGTGCTCCCATTCGTGGGAAGCCTAATGGACTTATCTTAAATAATTCCTCATTGAGACAATACGCAGTATAAACTTCATCAGCATCGTCATAAGCTGCTTCCAATGCCGGATGATCGTCAATCCTTAAATCATTTCGAAACCATACCAACGCCTTCTTTCTTCTCATCTTTTTTTACTAAAGTGAGATTCTAACACCTAGGAATGTCTAAGTGTTCAAAGGCAACAACAATATTATAAAGCGCTTGAGATCGACAATAATTCCGAGCGAACGTGAAGGAGTTTGTCTTGAATAGTACTTTCCTCTTCGATGAGATTGACTTTTTTCTTGAGCGCATTTTTGGCGCCGTCGAGAGTAAATCCCTTTTCTTTAACCAAGTGATGAATTTTCTGGAATAATTCCAAATCTTTTTTGGAATAAACGCGATTGCCTCTGTTGTTTTTCTTGGGCTGCAATTGAGGAAATTCTTTTTCCCAAAAACGTATCAAGGATGAATTGACGTCGAACATTTCAGCTACTTCTCCAATAGAGTAGTAGAGCTTTTCTATTTCATTCACTTTGGTCAACATAGAGTGCGAGAAGGTTTAGTCGAAGCTTTGGTTTGCATTCGCAGCGCGCTGCAATAGGTCTTCGTATTGTTCGGGTGTAATATCGCTATAAAAATAAAACGCTGGGTCAACTTTTTCACCATTTCTAATCACTTCATAGTGAAGGTGCGGTCCAGTCGAGGCTCCCGTGTTTCCAACATATCCAATTATTTGCCCTCTCTTCACTTTCTCTCCTGGCTTTACGTTTACTCGAGACATGTGTGCATATAAGGTCTGGAACCCATACCCGTGGCGGATGATCACGTGTCGGCCGTAGCCTGCAAGCTTACTGTCCACTGCTTCAATGACTCCATCTCCTGTTGCATAGATCTCAGTGCCCACATCGGCTGTAAAGTCTAGACCGGTGTGCATTTTGGTAATCTTATAAATGGGGTGGATACGCATACCAAAACCAGACGCAATGCGCTTCAAATCGGCATTGGCCACTGGCTGTATCGCTGGAATGGACTGCAACATTCCCTTTTGTGCCTTGGCTAGCTCATAAACTTCCTGATATGATTTGCTTTGTTCCACAAACATGCGCTGCAGCTTGCCGATACGCTTGGTGGTTTCGATGATTTCTTTACTGCTCTCGTATCCTTTGAGTGCCTTATAGCGATCGCTGCCGCCTACGCCACCGCTACGCTTGTGCTCTGGATATGGAGCAGCACCGAATATGCTGCGGTACACTTTATCATCCCTCTCTTGTAGGTCGTAGGCAAAGGTTTCGAGGGTATCGATTTCATTGTTGAGATCCTCTATTTTTCCCTTTAAAAAAGAAATTTCTCTTTCCAGTCTTTTGGTGTCTGGGTCTTTAAAAAAAGAGGCATAAAGAGTAACGCCAATGGCACCAATGACAAGCCCTGCAAATAAATAACGCATCCCCTGCACGAGGTAGTCGCGCACAGTGAAACTGATCTTTTCAAAGTTCAGTGTCGTGGGGTTGAATTTGTATTTAAGTCTTGCCATTTGACGGCCACTAAAATAAGCTACTTTTGCGCCACTATGACTTCAAAAGAAATACGTCAGCAATTCCTTGACTTTTTTGCGTCAAAGGGCCACCACATCGTGCCTTCAGCTCCTATGGTAGTGAAGGGCGACCCCACATTAATGTTCACCAATGCCGGGATGAACCAGTTCAAAGACTTGTTTCTCGGTAATTCGGAAATCAAATATCCGCGTATCGCCAATACTCAAAAGTGCTTGCGCGTAAGCGGAAAACACAACGACCTAGAAGAAGTAGGTGTGGATACTTACCACCACACCATGTTCGAAATGCTAGGCAACTGGTCGTTTGGTGATTATTTTAAAAAGGAAGCCATTGAATGGGCTTGGGAACTCCTCACGGAGGTCTATAAAATCCCGAAAGACCGCCTCTACGTGACGGTCTTCGAAGGCGATGCAAAGGAAAACCTAGAGTTTGACCAAGAAGCCTACGATATCTGGGCGGCCCTTATCGATAAAGACAGAATTATCAATGGAAATAAAAAGGATAATTTCTGGGAAATGGGCGACACAGGTCCTTGCGGGCCGTGTTCCGAAATTCACGTGGATATTCGACCAGATTCTGAAAGAGCCAAGCTCGATGGAAAGGCACTCGTAAATGATAGCCACCCTCAAGTAATTGAGATTTGGAATAACGTATTCATGCAGTTCAATCGCAAGGCTGACGGTAGCCTCGAACCGCTGCCTGCCAAGCACGTGGATACAGGAATGGGCTTCGAGCGTTTGTGTATGGTATTGCAAGGTGTGCTATCAAACTACGATACCGACGTTTTCACTCCAACTATTTCAGCGATCGAAAAAATTTCGGGTAAGAAATACGAGCGCACCGATTCGAAGAAAGACATTGCAATGCGTGTGATCGCAGACCACGTGCGCGCTGTGTCATTTGCCATCGCAGATGGTCAATTGCCTTCGTCAGGTGGTGCAGGGTATGTCATCCGCCGCATCTTAAGAAGAGCAATTCGTTATGGATACAGTTTCCTTGATTTGAGAGAACCATTCATTTATTCATTGGTAGATGTGCTTTCCCGTGAGATGGGTGGATTTTTCCCTGAAATTAGAAATGGAAAAGATCTCGTAGCAAAGGTTATAAAAGAAGAAGAAGAAAGCTTCCTGCGCACGCTCGACAAGGGTATAGCGCTTTTGGAAGATATTTTGAAAAATACAAAAGGCGATACAATTGAAGGAAAAGTAGTATTTGAATTGTACGACACCTTCGGCTTCCCTGTGGATTTGACGGCGCTCATAGCTGGTGAGAGCAAGAAGATGATCGATCAGTTGGGCTTCGAACAGGAATTACAAAAACAAAAAGAGAGAAGCCGCGCCGCTACAAAGTTGGAAACCGACGACTGGGTGGAACTTTCAGAGGGCGAGACAAGATTTGTGGGCTACGATGAATTGGAAACGTCTTCAAAAATCTTGAAGTACCGTCGCATCAAAGCCAAGGGTAAAGAACAATACCAACTGGTGCTGGATGTAACGCCTTTCTACGCTGAAAGCGGCGGTCAGGTGGGCGATCACGGTGTTTTAACCTCAGCGAACGACCGCATCGAAATCATCGATTGTAAAAAAGAGAACAGCCTTATTGTACATTTTACTGAAAGTCTCCCTGAAAATCCAAGTGCGACTTTCATCGCTAAAGTAGACGTCAAGAAGAGAGAAGATAGCATGGCCAATCACACGGCTACGCACTTGTTGCACCAAGCCTTGCGTGAAGTATTGGGCACCCACGTCGAACAAAAAGGTTCATTGGTAAATTCAGAATATTTGCGCTTTGACTTTAGTCATTTCTCCAAAATGACCGAGGAGGAAATAGAAAAGGTGGAAAGTTTGGTAAACCAGCTCATCGTTGCCAATCTTCCATTGGAGGAGCGCCGCGAAGTGGCGATTGATGAAGCTAAGAATAGCGGAGCAATGATGCTTTTTGGTGAAAAATATGGCGACAAAGTGCGTGTGATCAAGTTTGGCGACAGTGTTGAATTGTGCGGTGGAACGCACGTGAAGAGCACTGGAACCATTCGTCTTTTCAAAATTAGTTCTGAAGCAGCGGTGGCTGCGGGTGTTCGCCGCATCGAGGCCATCAGCGGAAGCGGTGCATTCTCGATGATCACCGGCGAACTCGAACAATTAGAGCAAGTGCGCCAATTGTTAAAGACCAAAGATGTATTAAAGTCTATCGCCGACCTGCAATCGAAGAATGCAGAGTTGGCAAAACAAATAGAGAAGCTCAACAAAGCCAAGGCTGCACAATTGAAGAAAGAGCTTGGTGGCAAGTTCGAGCAAGTGGATGGAGTGAAGCTTCTCGTTGAGATGGTAGATCTGGAAGCCGCCGAGATCAAGGATTTAGCGTTCCAGTGGAAGAGTGAAGTAGAGAATGCTGTGATCATTTTGGGCAGCGAAAGCGCAGGCAAGCCGATGTTGACCGTGGCACTATCAGATAATTTGGTGAAAGAAAAGCAGTGGAATGCATCGAATATCGTTCGTGATTTGGCGAAAGACATTAATGGAGGTGGGGGTGGACAGCCGTTTTTTGCGACCGCTGGTGGAAGTAAACCAGAAGGTTTGCAAACGGCTCTAAGCCGCGCCAAGACTGCTGTTTTGGGTAGCTAAAGAGGTGTTAGATGAGTTATGAATGGTGGTTTGTTTACAAGCTAATCAGATTTAGTTCACCATTGGAAGGCAACCAATGAACTTTGTCGTCGTCATATCAGTGACTGCACCGCTTGAAGTAAATAACTAACCATTTAAATTATAAGTGCCATGACACAGCTCATTCAAAACATCATGGAAGAAAACCCCGGGATTTTCATCCTAGCACTCTTCATCATCTTTATCGGTGCCGTGGGCAAAGCGAAATTATTCGCTAAAGCCAACCAAAATTGGGTGGCCGCATTGGTTCCCGTTTGGGATCTGATTGTTGTATTGCGCATGGTAGGTCGTCCTATTTCGCACGCAGCGTTCTTGTTGATTCCAGGTTACAACATCTACTTTGGATTTAAATTATTGATCGAAATAGCTCAATCATTCGGAAAAATCTCAATGATTGACGCCATTCTGGTTTGTTTCTTCAATGTATTCTATGTCCTCAATTTGGGACTGGCCTACAATGAAGACTATTTCGGACCAGTATATGGAAAGAGTTTGAAGGACGTGCAGGCGCGCAAACCTGCACTTGTTTAGATTTTTGGTTTCATAATCTGAAAGAGCCCCGTCATCGGACGGGGCTTTTTTTTTGGAAAGAACCCGGGTTCTTTTCCTCCCTTGTTCCCACCCCCCTCTTGTTCCCCTGTTCCCAAAAATCCCTTGTTCTTTTCTCCCTTGTTCCTTGTTCCCAAAACCCCTTGTTCTTCCGTTCTTACGGTTTCAAGAATTCCGACGAAAAGACCACGTTACTTTCTTTGAGGCTGCGGTCTACGATTTGGATGCGGAAACGACACGTATCGTATTCAGAAGGTAAATAATAGGTCTGCATGCGCAGCTTGATCGTTCCCTCTTGTGTTTGATCTTGTCCCGTCGGGCGCGCCCAAGGTACGCGGTAGTAAAAGGGAACAGCATCTTCGTTCACGCATGGATCCAATATGCCAGGTTCCGCGGCACCGTTGTCGATCCAAACACCATTTTGTTTTTCCTGGTAGGTCAAATACAGATTGTATTGACGCAAACAATCATCAAAGGAACCCGTGGTATCGCCTTGTTCTAGGCCAAAGTCGCCATCGCCATCGGTGAAATCAATCCACAATTGGATCGAATCTGTTTTATTGATGATTTGATTGAATTTAATAGCGGGTGTTTCCGGAAAATTATTTTCCTGCATACAGCTAATGGCCAAAACGGCTATAAGGCTTAAAAAGATGAAGTTCTTTTTCATTTGTTCAAAGTTATCGAATTCCTTTGCACTCAGAAAGTGTAATGAGTAATTTTTCCCAAATACAATCGGATACGGAATTTAACTCCCGTGCTATCGAATTATTTCACAAGCAAAAAGATGCCTGCGAGATTTACAATCAATACCTGCGTTTGATTCGACAGTACGAAAAGCCCATTCAGCACTGGTCTGAAATCCCTTTTTTACCTATTGAATTCTTTAAGTCTCATCTCGTCACCACCGGCGATTTCGAAGAGCAAGCCATCTTTACCTCCAGTGGTACCACTGGACAAATGACTTCCAAGCATTACGTGAAAGATCTTTCTACCTATGAAGAGTCTTTTTTGAAGGGCTTTGAATATTTTTATGGAAAACTCGAGGAATGGACGGTATTGGCTTTACTGCCCAGTTACCTCGAACGGAGCGGCTCATCTCTGGTGTATATGGCCGATCACCTTATCAAGCGCTCACACTCCGAGGATAGTGGTTTCTTTCTGCATAATCATCAAGACCTTTATAAAGTATTGGATCGAATGAGAGATTCGAAACAAAAGATCTTATTGATAGGGGTGACCTTCGCCTTATTGGATTTTGCGGAGAAATTCGTGCTTAGAATGCCTGATTTGGTGGTAATGGAAACGGGAGGGATGAAGGGCCGTAGAGAGGAGATGACGCGTGATGAAGTCCACACCGAGCTCAAAAAGTGCTTTGATGTAAATGCCATTCACAGTGAATACGGGATGACAGAGTTGCTAAGTCAAGCTTATTCCAAAGGAAATGGAATATTTGAATGTCCGCCTTGGATGCGGGTCGCCGCTCGCGAGGTGACCGATCCATTCAATGTGAGAAGCTTTGGTTCTGGTGCCCTCAATGTCATTGATCTGGCCAATGAAGACTCATGCGCTTTTATTGCTACTCAAGACCTCTGTAAAATACAGCCAGACGGACGCTTCGAGGTCATGGGACGTTACGACCACGCGGAAGTTCGTGGGTGCAATCTTATGGTGATATAAAAATAAAATCCCCTTCCGTTAGGAAAGGGATTTAAGTCTAGTTGTTGTTGTTTGTCTTGCCTTATTAGGACAATAATCGTTGTCTGAGAATAAATTCAAATTGTTGGTTTTGACGCGTGAGCATCTGGATTTGTCTTTCTTTTTCAATCACATCCTTACAATTTTCCCACGCCTCGCTCACCATAGAGATGATTTCTTTGCTGTTAAAAGGTTTTGTAAGAATTCTAAAGACTTTTCCTTTGTTTACTGCCTCCACTACTGGGATCAAATCTGTGTATCCTGTGAGAAGAATGCGCTGCACGTAAGGAAAGTCGCGAGAGATACTCTCTAGAAATTCCACACCACTCATACTTGGCATGTTGTGATCGGTGATTGCAATATGAATCTTTTCACTATCAATCATATTATAGGCTTCTACCGGATTGGTAGCAGTAAAGACTTCAAAATTCTGTCTAAAATTGGCACGAAACGCGTCCAAATTTGCCTGATCGTCATCTAGATAGAGCACTTTAGGCATTTGGTCTGTCTCCGGCTCGTGTTGACCGGGTGAATAATGCATAGTCATAATAATGCGTTTTATGGTTAAAACGTAGAAGTTGTTGTAGGGTTACGTAATTCTACCAGAATAACGTTTATTCGTTTACTGGTCCAGATAAAGGAAAGTCCTTGTACAAAGATTCGCTTCCCGATTTTCGGTCCAGAAAACCGATTAGTCTGTCAATAATACGTTCGGATTTGGTCTGATGTTCCAAAAGGCTTTTCAACAACTCGTCATTATTCTCGAGCAGTCGATCCACAATGTCGCGTGGCACCGCGTCGTTGCGCCGGAAAGGCTTGCTGGATACTGTGGATAACTCGACATTTACATCGTTTTGAAGAATTTGGTCGACGCGGATGCCATAAAGATGGGCGAGCTTTTGAAGTTCTTGTGCTTTGGCAGCGCGTGCCCCTGATTCTAATCGGCTATATTCTGGCTGGCTCATACCGAGAAAATTCGCTACATATTCTTGTTTGAAGTCCTTAATCAAACGGAGATTTTTGATTTGAGGGTAATGCATAAAAATTTGTTTTGGTTAATTAGTAAAGGTGAGCCAAAAGTGAGCACTTCATTTTTCATTAGAACCAAAATGCGAAATTTCCGAGTTCGGAAAATTCGAATATTCTGAAAAAAAACAAGAGGCTCCACGTTTGGAGCCTCATGTCACTAAACCTTTAACCAAAACCTACCCCTTGACTAGATCCTTAGGGGGAGGAATCTTAATACCACTATGAAAAACCATCGTCTTTCTATTATGTTTAAAAAGACTCTACAAAAGTATAATGCTAATAGAATGCAATGTGCTAAAAGGCTGTTAAAGGCTTCTTAAGGAATGTTAATAGAAATGCCGCTCATCATTTTTGTGCAGCGTCTACTCATTATTGTCGTCTCCTTTGCACAAAATTGTTGTTTATGAAAGTGTTGCTGTCCTCCCTGTTGGGACTATTTTCATTCTTTGCATCTGCGCAGAGCGCTATCACTGGATTGGTGGTAGATGATCAAAAGCTGCCGTTAGAATTTGTAAATGTGATTCTCCAAAATGCCTCAGATTCCGCAATGGTAAAGGCGGCGGTGACTGGTAGTGATGGCACATTCACCATTGAATCTACTCCCTCGGGAGATTATTTTATTCTCTTTAGACAAGTTGGTTTTCCCGATGCAGCCACCGCTGTTTTTAACTATAAAGAAGGTCAGCGCTTTGAAGTCCCCGAATTGGTAATGTCGACAAAAGGACAAGACCTGAAGGCTGTGGAGGTAGTCTACGTAAAACCACTTGTAGAAATAAAAGCCGACAAGACCATCTTCAATGTGGAAGGTACTACGAATGCAGCGGGGCTGAATGCATTGGAGGTTTTGCGCAAAGCACCAGGAGTGACGGTCGACAATAATGAAAACATCATGGTGAAAGGACGTGGTGGCATTGTCATTTATATAGACGGCAAACTCACTCCGCTCGATGGAGACGCTCTGAAGGACATGTTGAAAAACATGCAGAGTTCAAATATCGAGTCGATAGAAATCATCACCAATCCTAGCGCTAAGTTTGATGCAGCGGGCAATGCGGGCATTATCAACATTAAACTAAAGAAAAATAAAAACCTCGGAACAAACGGTACCCTTTCATTGGGATACGGAGTGCAGAAATACGGCAAATACAATACGAATCTCACGCTCAATCGCCGCACGGAAAAATGGAATCTATATGGTATGTACGGCAACAACTGGGGTAAAAATTGGAGTTTTCAGGACTTTTATAGAGCTCAAAATGGAATTCAATTTGATCAATCAACAACAAATGTGAGCGATGGATTGGGACATAACTTTAAAACTGGCGCAGACTATTTTGTCAATCCAAAACATACGGTAGGCGTAATGCTCACCGGTAATTTGGGAGAAAATATTTGGAGTGGAAATACACGAACAGACATCACCGATCCATCTGGGCAAGACAGGGTGTTGATCGCACAAAGCCTAAATGACGGGCGTCGTGATAATATCAATGCCAACCTCAACTATCATTTTAAAGATACTCTAGGTCATGACCTTGTTGTGGATTTCGACTATGGCTATTTTGATCATTGGACAGATAGTTACCAGCCCAACACGTATTATAACCCGGCGGAGAGTTTTATTCTTTATGAAAATAATTTTAAAAACAACACCGCTACCCTCATCAAACTTGGTACAGTGAAGGCCGACTATGAACAACCATTCTTGAAAGGTAAATTGGGCGCGGGCTTCAAACTTTCTTTAGTTGAAACGGATAATGATCTCGATTTTTTCAATGTAATCAATGGAGTAGACTTTGTGGATAGCACGCGTACAAACACATTTGAATACAAAGAAAACATCAATGCAGGGTATATCAATTACAACCGACAAATCAAGAAATTATCGATTCAATTGGGTTTGCGGGCCGAACACACAGTAAGTCAAGGTGAGCTCATCGTGACCACCACCCAAGCCTATGAAAATATTGATCGAAATTATATCAACTTTTTCCCTAGTGCCGCGCTCACGTATGAAGTGAATGGAAAAAACACCTTGAACCTTACCTATAGCCGAAGAATCGACCGACCAAGTTATCAGGACTTGAATCCTTTTGAATATAGAATTGATGAGTTGAGTTATCGTAAGGGTAATGTAAGTCTACGTCCACAATTGACACACAGTATGGAATTGACGCACACCTTTATGTATATGGTGAATTCTTCCATCGGCTACGGGCGCACACAAGACTTTTTTACAGAAATCACAGATACCACCGAAGTAGAACGTTCTTTCATTAGTCCGCAAAACCTAGGTTTTCAAGAGTATTTTTCTTTTAATCTTGGCACTCCCATTCCCATTGCCAAATGGTGGAATGGATATTTGAACGCGAATTTTACACATCTTTACAACAGAGCGAATTTTTCTGAGGATAGAACGATCGACCTTCGTGCTAATTCATACAGTTTTTACATGCAGCACAGTTTCACCTTGAGTAAGGCTGTTGGCTTTGAGGTGAGCGGCTGGTATTCTGGTCCTGGAATTTGGGGCGGTACTTTCGTCAATGATCCCATGTGGAGTTTGGATTTGGGGATGAAGTATGTGTTTATGAATGAGCGCGCCACCTTGCGTATGACCTATGGAGATATTTTCTGGGCATCACGCTGGCGCGGAGTGTCTGATTTTGCAGGCCTGTACATGGACGCCAGCGGTGGCTGGGAGTCGCGCATCTTTAGAGTCAATCTGAGCTTCAACCTTGGGAATACGCAGATGAAAGGACGCGACCGCAAGACAGGAATTGATGATTTAAAGAATCGAGTGAAGTAATGAACAGGTTTACTGACAATCGATATTGAATAAGTTCTCCATATTTCTCATTTTTGAGGCTGTAAAAATCTTGTACTTAGTAGGATTAATTAGGGATCATTCCGTTTTGCTAATCCTGCGTGAGCAACCACTTCCGAAATACCGCATCATATGAGCCTTTGGAGCCAATTGTGACTCCAGAAGCACCCCCTACGCCCTCCCCCAAAAGGAAAAGAAAGCGTTGGAAAAAGCTCATGATTAATGGAATCGCGGTGTTATTCGGAGGAGCGCTTATCACACTTTTGGCATTTGCTGGCAAGGAACAAAATGCGGAGACATGTTGGAAGGTAGAGGTAGAAATTGAGCCAGTGGATGGGAAATACTTTCTAGATCAAAAAGATATTCTTGCACTTGTCAATACCAAAAACGATAGCGTGATTGGTAAAAAAGTCAAGTCGATTCAAATCGAAAAAATTCACCAGCGTGTTTCATCAAATCCAAGTGTGGCGAATGCAGATGTATTCACAACGGTGGATGGCCGTGTTGTTGTGAAAATAAAGCAACGTCAGCCAATCGCTCGGGTGTTTAATCAAGACGGTTCAAGTTTTTATATTGATAAAAGCGGTTTTGTGATGCCAGTGAGAAGTGGTGCTGCCATGAAACTGCCCGTATTCGTAGGTAACATTGATGAGACCATAATCAAAGAATCATTACTAGAAAAGAAAAACAATGCTTCTTGGGCACGCAAGTCGATGCTAGATGATATGTACTACCTCACGCTTCATATTACTGAAAGTGAATTTGCTCAAGCATTGATAGATCATATTTATGTGGATGGCTCACGCAATCTTATTCTCATTCCGCGCGTTGGTGACCACAAGATATATCTCGGTAACGCGACCCAGTTAGAGGAGAAATTTAAAAAACTACAGACTTTTTATGCAAGTACTCTGAATACCCATGATTTGAACGCTTTTCATAGCATTCATCTAGAGTACAGAGGACAAGTAGTTTGTGAAAGAAAATAGAAACCAGAACAACAGATAAATACGACCACATGAATTCAGATATCATCGTTGGATTAGACATTGGAACCACAAAGATTGCCTGCTTGGTGGGACGCCGCACGGAGAACGGCAAGATTGAGATTCTCGGCATTGGAAAAAGCGAGAGCATAGGCGTGAGCCGCGGAGTGGTGGCCAATATCGAAAAGACAGTGGCCAGCATTAAAGCTGCCGTGGCAGAAGCGTCCGAAAAAAGCGGCGTCAATATCGAATTGGTAAATGTGGGCATCGCTGGTCAGCACATAAAGAGCCTTCAAATCGAGGATACACGTACGCGTCGCAATCCTGAAGATGAGATTGAGCAAGCCGATGTGGATGCGATGATCGAGAACATGGAGAATATGACCATGCTTCCTGGTGAAGAAATCATTCACGTTTTACCTCAAGAATTTACAGTAGATTCAATGGGTGGTATCAAGGACCCAATTGGAATGTGCGGTTCGCGCATGCAAGCCAATTTCCATATCATCACTGGGCAGATGGGTGCCATTCGCAATATTTACAAGTGCGTTACAAAGGCTGGTCTTACTGTAGCTGATCTTACGTTAGAACCGCTCGCGAGTAGCGCAGCAGCTCTTACAGAGGAAGAGAAGGAAGCGGGTATTGCCCTAGTAGATATCGGTGGTGGTACCACAGATGTAGCTATCTTTCAAGAAGGTATCATCCGCCACACAGCGGTGATTCCGTTTGGTGGTAATATCATCACGGAAGATATCAAACAGGGCTGCACGATCATGCGCAACCAAGCGGAGCAATTGAAAGTGAAATTCGGTAGCTCTTTGGCTGTTGAAAATAAGGATACTGATATCGTGGTGATCCCAGGATTGAAAGGTCGCGATCCAAAGGAAATAAGCGTGCGCAACCTCGCTCACATAATCGAGGCGCGTATGACAGAGATTTTAGAACACGTGCATTACGAAATCCGTAGCAGTGGCTTTGAAAAGCAATTGATCGGCGGTATTGTAATCACCGGTGGTGGTGCTCAACTTAAGCATATGAAGCAATTGGTGGAATATGTAACAGGACTCAACTGTCGCATTGGTTTCCCAAATGAACACGTATCTAAAGCACCATCTGAAGATATGCTTCAACCATCTATGAGCACTGGCGTAGGCTTGGTGATAATGGGTATTGAAGAATTGGAAAAAAATGGAAAGCGCACCGTGGTGGAAGAAGCTTCAAAGGAAGAGACTCCCACAGCTACCGCTCCTCAAGATTCAATAGAACAAGAAGAGAAAATAGAAAAGGCTCCAAAGGCAAAGAGCAGAGGTTTCAACTTCTTGCAGAAAGTAAGAGATTTTCTGGAAACAGAAGATGATTGATTATTTGATTTAGGGTTAATTAATAAAAAAAGGCTGCCAGAAATGACAGCCTTTTTTTTAATTCCTATGACCTTGTATCTTGGATTGATACTTCGGAATACCACCAATGGGAACAGCGTAGAATGGCAATAATTCGCCATATTGATTCCTAATTGAAATCACTACATTATTTCGGGCAATTGCGTTTTTACTTTTAATAAACTGAAAATCGAGAGATGAGTTTAGCTCTTCTTCGTCAATTTTGTGTTCGCTGTTGCTCCATTCATTTTCTCCAGAAGTCTTTACTAGTATTCCCGGTTTGGCTCTTGAAACGATTTTGATTATGCCATCATTATCCCAGTCAAAATTCGTTTGTTTGACACTCGTTACTTTGCTGTCTATATAGGGGTAAATGTGGGAAACTTGCTTTGGATCGTCGTGCATTCGAAATGTGTATTCATAAGTAAAAGCATTGCCACCATCGATTGGGATGTTTTTGTTGCTATCGCTGCTGAGAAAGTAGCGGTATAGATTTCCATCGTCGCCCGCGGCGACGGTTGGAGGATTTCCAAGATCCAAAACCAAAACAGTTGCGGAGCAGGAATTTTGAAGTTCACTGGCGTCAGTGACTGTGAGTATAATATTATTTTCTCCTAAATGAGAGCAGTTGAATGTGCTTTGGGAAAGGCTTAGATTGGAAACCGAACAATTGTCGAATGAGTTATTGTTGATTTGATCCGGATTAATGCTAACCGTGCCATCAGTATTAAGTTGCACTTCGATATTGTTGCATTGAGCGGTAGGAATGATCTCATCTACTACTGCTACCGTTGCCGTGCATGAATTACTGTTGCCATGTGCGTCAATGGCTGTGAGCAACACTTCGTTAGGACCAATATTGGAGCAATCGAATTCGGTTTTACTTATTGTACGTTGTACAATATCGCATGCATCAAAGGATCCAGCATCAATTTGGTCAACTGTTATACCGATAATTCCTTCGGCAGTTAAGGGCAACGTCAAGTTACTTATACAAGCCATAGATGGAGCCGTGATGTCGCTTACATGCACTTTCGTATTGCAAGTTATGGGTATAAGTCCACCATCATCATCGTCATCGTCTGTGAAGAAGGCTGTCCAGACCACCGTAGTCGTGCCTACGGGAAATATTGCACCAGTGATACTGGATGAGTTATTAAAGTTATTTGTCACCGAGACTGGCTCACAACTGCCAGATATAACTGGATTCATTATGGAGACCGTTGCGAAACACGAGTTTTCGTCGGTATTTCTGAAAATTTCGGGAACGCAAAGAATTTCATTCTCCAATGAAACATCTTCAACGAAGACTGAGGTAGTACATTGCTGTGTGTTTCCATTGAAGCCTACTGCCTCAAAAGTGACAACTGTATTTCCGAAGGGCAACACATTAGGAGCGTCATTTTCTCGAAATTGAACGACGCAAGGGTTGATGACTTGTATTTCTGTGAAATCATAGTTTTCTAATCCACACTCAGAATTGCTGTTGATAGAGAGAGTTGATGGACATGAGATAGCGAAGTCTGATAATCCAGTGCTTACGCTTTGAGAATATTTTCCATAAATACCGCTCGGGTCGCTTCCTCCAAAAGGTACTAAGCCAAGACCTGTCTGCGAGGAACTAAAGCCAGAAAAGTAAACGAGCGATAACCCTCGTAGGTATATATCTGTAAACTCATCATCCTGGTTGCCATTAATGATAGAGCTCCAAATATGTTCGGAGTTAGCGGTCATGGCCTTGATCCAAGCATTCTTTCCTTGTCCTTGAGAGAGAATATTTGCATTAGGATTGGATTGTTCGAAAGTTATTTGACCATTAAGACTACCTGCAAGGTAGACGCGACTTTGCACGTCGCTTTCAATGGCTGTCAAATAGGTGTTTCCAGCATCAGTGCCTGCTGGAAAAAGCTTTATTAGCTCAGAAGCACCCGAAGTGGTGGTGCGCCTTTGATATAAAATACTCGGTAAGGATCCGTTTGGTATTACTGAGAAGTTTAAAAGATCCGTTGGTGTAGTGGCAGAGGAGGTAACAGTTGCAGCGACGTGTAAATCATCACAGGATACGCTTAGATATGGTCCTGAGTTAATACTCACTCCATCAGGAAGGATTTCGGAGCGAGACCAATCTAGCGTTCCTTCAGGGGTTATTTTGAACAGAGAAATATAGGTGCCTGGCGATAAGGGTAAATTAGTTAAGTTTCCTTCGGCAAATGCATAGCAATTATAAGAGTCACCGGAAAGAACCATTCCTAGATAGTAGAATTCACCATCGTAGTCCAAAGAAGCAGCTGATTTATGCGGTTCACTAAGGTCATAGCTGAATGAAGGACTAGTATACGCCCTGTACCAACTGCACACGCCTTCATAATTAAGAAATGCAATGAAGGCACCTCTTTCATCATCATCATTTGGCCCTTCTAATCCGAAAATACTAATGTTGGAATTCGTATCATCGTCCCCATCACTGGAATTATAGAAGACACCGGCTACCGCTAATCCATTCAAGCCATCCTTCAATTCGAGACCAGCATTGTCGTCGTCGGAACCTAGTCGCTCCATCCAACGAAATGCTCCTTGAGGGTTGAGAGATAATACAAATGCATTGAGATTGTCATCTAGCGTTCCAGGAATTGAATTTGCTGGCCCCGCGGTGTGATAAATTACTGATGGGTAGGACATGTAACCAGTGAGGTAAACATTGCCATCTGAACCAACCATGATATCTAGTATAGCGTCATCGTCACTGCCGCCACCGGTCACGAACCATTCAATAAGTCCATCAAAGTCAACTTTTGCAATGAAAAAGTCTTCGCCGCCTTGGGCTATTGGTGCAGAAGTGGATGCTTGATTCACATTGCCCTGAAGGCTATTAATGTTAAAGAATGCAGCAGGGTCGATCGTCTCTCCAGAAGAAACTTCCAAACTTCCTGCTATATAGGTGCACTGTTCGTTTTAATCAACGGCAATGGAATAAGCAAAATCGTGGAAATTATTTTCAGAGCCTACTATGACATCCAGCGTTTGCGCGTGCGAAACCAGGCTCAGAAATGTAAGCATGGTAGGAATAAAAGAAAGGTTAAAGCGCATTTTCATTGGTATTGTAAATACATACCCGCTAATACGTAGTTTATACCAATGGTTTTCACTTTTATTCTCTTTTTAGAACAGAGAAGTTGTTGAGAACTAGTTTTTTACTCTTTTTTTGAGAATATCATGAATTTGGGGCACGAGTACATCAATGTCTCCTGCTCCTAAAGTAATAATGACACCATTTTTAATTTCATCAATTAAGTCTAGTAATGCCTGCTTCGATACAAGACGTTTTTGCACATGTTGCATGAGATCAAGCAGCATTTGAGAATTCACTCCTTCAATGGGGACTTCCCGCGCTGGATAAATAGGTAAGAGAATGACTTCATCCAAAAGAGATAAGGCACTCGCGAAATCGTCAGCAAAGTCTCTGGTACGTGTGAAGAGATGGGGTTGAAAAAAGCCAGTAATTTTTTGTTGAGGAAAAAGTTCGCGGGCGCTGTTGATGGCGGCGGTGAGCTCGGTCGGATGATGCGCATAATCATCAATGAATGTGATATTTTCAGATTTGAAAATGGTTTCAAATCTTCTTCTAACACCCCGGAATGATGCGAGGGCAATCGGGAGTTGCACTAATTGTACTTTTGACAATAAGGCCATAGCACAGGCGGCTATGGCATTTTCTATATTATGCCGACCTGGCTGTCCGAGGGTGAGACCTGACAATTTTCCTTGGGGTGTGACTAAATCAAAAACGTAGCTTCCATTTTCTACTCTAATATTTTTTCCGTAATAATCTGTTTCTTCAGATATCGAGTAGTGAAGGAGCGTCACATTTTTCTGCAAATGACTTTGTTGAATGTCCAATCCTTTTTTAACGAGGATGGTTCCGCCTTCTACGACGCGATTTGCAAATAATTGAAATCCCTGGGTCACATGACTGGCATCGCCATAAATGTCGAGGTGATCGGCATCCATGGAAGTGATGACGGCAAGTTCTGGATGGAGTGTAAGAAAAGAACGATCAAATTCATCGGCTTCAACTACTGTCCAAGAGTCTTCTTTGCCCAGTAGCAAATTGGTGTTATAATTTGCAGTGATGCCTCCTAGGAAGGCATTGCACTTATTACCTGTATCTTTTAAAAGATGAGCCACAAGGCTTGAAGTGGTGGTCTTTCCGTGAGTGCCTGCAATGGCAATGGTTTTGGAAGAGGCGGTGATGGCACCGAGCACTTCGCTTCGCTTTTTTAATTCAAAACCATTTTCTAGAAACCAATTCTTTTCATTGCTATCTGCTGGAATGGCTGGTGTATAGATGACAAGTATTTTTTCTCTTGGTGTGACTTTTATGATTTGAGGAATTTCTAGTACGGTATCATCAAAATGTATCGAAATGCCTTCCATTTCGAGTTCCGATGTGAGCGGAGTTGGAGTGCGATCGTAACCCATCACCAATTTTTTATGATGATTGAAATAGCGGGCCAATGCTGACATTCCAATTCCTCCGATGCCGAGGAAGTAAACGATTTCGATTTCTTTTAAATTCATTTATTGCTTTGTTGAATGACTTCAAACACAATCTCGGCTATTTGCTGGTCCGCATTGCCTTTGCCGAGTTTGCTAATTTCAGAAGAAAGTTGGGCTTGGCGTTCTTTATTTTTCAAAAGACTTAAGATTGCATTTGGTAATTGCTGCACTGCTTCAGCATCCTTAACAATGAGTGCAGCATTTTTATTCACCAAGGCCATCGCGTTTTTCGTTTGATGGTCTTCCGATACATTCGGAGAGGGAATGAGTATGATAGGCTTTCCAATCAAGCATAACTCGCTTATCGACATTGCGCCTGCTCTTGAGATAATTATGTCTGCGGCAGCGTAAGCTAGATCTATTTCTTTAATAAAAATGTGTTGACTCATACGCTCGTTTTGCGCATGTGTTTTTTCAGTATAACTCTTTCCCGTTTGCCACAAAATTTGAATGCCTTCATTGGTGATGGAAGCTGCGCACGCGTCGATGGCTTGATTGATGGTGCGAGCGCCTAGGCTTCCGCCCACGACCAACACCACAGGTATGTTTGATTTTAATTTGAAAAAATCCAGTGCCTGATTTTTTTTGTTTTGAATGTTCCAAACTTCTTTGCGTACGGGATTTCCGGTAAGTATGATTTTTTCTTTAGGGAAAAATGATTCAAGCCCTTCATAGGCGACGCAAATCTTTGAGGCCTTTTTTGCAAGTAGTTTATTGGTAATTCCCGGATAGGAATTTTGTTCTTGTATAATCGTGGGAATGCCCATGTTGGATGCCGTCTTGAGAAGTGGTCCACTAGCATAGCCACCGACACCAATAGCAATATCGGGTTTGAATTCGCGGATAATCTTTCGGGCTTTGAGAATGCTTGCTATAATTTTAAATGGCACTTTTAAATTTTGCAAGGTTAATCTTCGCTGAATGCCCATGATGGGCAGTCCTATTATTTTGTAGCCAGCTTGTGGAACTTTTTCCATTTCCATTCTTCCTTCTGCGCCCACGAATAATATTTCACTATCGGGTTGCGCCGCTTTGATAGCGTTTGCAATAGCGATGGCAGGAAAGATGTGACCGCCTGTGCCGCCGCCTGAGATGATGATGCGATAAGCCATGTGAAAAAATTTATAGAGCGAGTGCTCTGCTTTGTTCTTCTTCTTCGGTCAATTCGAGCTCAGCCTTCTGATCGTCAGGATTGGCAAAGGCCTCCGGATTGAAAACACTGCGACTGATGCTCAGAATAATTCCAATAGTAATGCATGTGAAAACGGTACTTGTTCCTCCAAGACTGATCAATGGCAGCGGTTGTCCTGTAGTAGGGAAGAGCGATACGCTCACACCCATATTAATAAACGCTTGCACCACCAGTAAGAGCGCCAATCCGATAGCGGTGAGCCTTCCAAAATGTTTGGGACATTTGGATGCAAAGCGAATAGTTCGAAAAAATAGAATTACATAAAGAAGCAATAATCCTGCGCCTCCGAGGATGGCCCCATATTCCTCAATAATAAATGCATAGACCATATCAGAATAGGGGTGGGGCATGAAATTGCGTGTGGTAGATGTGCCAGGTCCTTTCGGGATGATGCCGCCTTCATGTATGGCGTACTTCGCAAGGTTGGCCTGATAATTCCCTTCGCTGTCAGCATCTACTTTGCTGAATATACGATTCTTCCAAGTCTCGTAGCGTTTTAGCGTGCCCTTCGGTGCAAACTCTCCAACCAAAATAATCATCGCAATAAGACCCACTCCGAGAGCGATGATTTTGAAGAGATGTCGTCCTGGAACTCCTCCAATATACATCATGAGGAAACATACTAAGCCAAGCATTGCTGCCGTAGAAAAATTGGAGGGTAAAATCAGTCCGCATATTAACCCGATCACACCGAGGAGAGGCAAGATGGTTTTATTAAAATCATCGAGACTATCCCGCTTGAGATTGAGATAACGCGCTACGAAAACTATCAATACAATTTTTGCGAAGTCACTCGTCTGGAATGTAATTCCCAATCCGGGAATGCGTATCCAGCGTTCGGCGCTATTCAGACTCGATCCGAAGAGCATCGTCACTACCAGTAATCCGACTGCCACAAAAATGAGAAGTACGGATAGCTTGGAAAAGTATTTGAAATTTTTTCGATGGATGTAATACATCGCACCTATTCCCATTGACATGTAGAGGAGATGTCGGAGCATGACTCCGTATCCTCCACTCTTGACGGCCAAGGTAGTGGTGGCGCTGAATACCGCGAGTATAGACAACAGTGCTAGGAAGAGCGTAATCATCCAGATTACCTTGTCTCCTTGCAAATTGGTAAACACTCTTTTAATAGCAGCCTGTACCATCGAAAGAAAATTTATTAGAGTCCTCTAACAGCAGACTTGAACTGACGTCCGCGGTCTTCATAATTTTCAAATAGGTCGAAGCTTGCGCATGCAGGTGAAAGCAATACCACATCACCATCGCGGCCGAGGTCGTATGCTACGCGTACTGCTTGTTCAGCACTGTTGGTGTCGATAATGGTATCCACTACACTGCCGAATGCTGCACGAATCTTTGTGCTATCTGTGGTTAGGCAAATAATTACTTTCACTTTGGCCTTCACTAGGTCAAATAGTTCAGAGTAATCATTTCCTTTGTCAGTACCGCCAGCAACCCAGATAACGGGCTTGTCCATACTCTCGAGAGCATACCAGGCAGAGTTGACGTTGGTCGCCTTGCTGTCGTTGATGAATGTGATGCCGTGAACTTTCGCAACAAACTCGAGGCGGTGCTCAATGTTTTCGAAATTTTCAAGACTTTCTCTCACGACTTCTTTTCTGAGGTCGAGAATGCGTGCGGCCATGCCTGCTGCCATACTGTTAGCGAGATTGTGCTTTCCTTGCAAAGCGAGTTCTGTAATCTTCATGTTGAGTGGGTTATGGTTAATTGAAATGGTTAAATTTTCTCCGTTGACAAATGCGCCTTCACCGAGTGTTTGTTCGGTTGTGGTGAAGGGGATACACCTCATATTGAGTTTTAAATTCTTCATCGCCTCATTGGTAGCGGGATCATTCATGTTGTAGATGAAGTAATCTTCGCTCGTTTGATTTTGAAGAATTCTGAATTTGGACGCGATGTAGTTTTCAAACTTGTACTCATAACGATCGAGGTGATCAGGAGTAATATTGGTGAGTATCGCGATGTCCGCTTTGAAGTCGAACATATTGTCGAGTTGAAAGCTGCTCAGCTCGAGCACGTAGTAGTCGAAATTATTCTCAGCTACTTGTAATGCGAAGCTCTTTCCTACATTGCCAGCAAGACCTACGTTTAGCCCACCTTTTTTCAAAATATGATAGGTGAGAAGTGTAGTGGTGGTCTTGCCATTAGAACCAGTGATACAGATTTTTTTCGCGTGCGTGAATCTCGCGGCGAATTCTATTTCTGAAATGACTGGAATTTTTTTCTCAATAAGTTTTTGAATCAACGGAGCTTTGTCAGGAATGCCAGGGCTTTTGATGACTTCTTCTGCGTCGAGAATTTTTTCTTCTGTGTGTTGACCTTCTTCAAAAGGAATATTGGCCGCTGAGAGCAAATCGCGATAGATAGGCTTGAGTTGGCCGCGATCCGACAAGAAGACATCGTGTCCATGCTTCATAGCAAGGATCGCCGCTCCATAGCCGCTTTCGCCACCGCCTAGTATGCAGATTTTTTTGCTCATCGTGTTTTCAAAGTGATGATGGTTACAACTGCGAGCATGATTCCTACAATCCAAAAGCGTGATACGATTTTAGATTCATGCATGCCTTTCTTTTGATAGTGGTGGTGAAGTGGCGACATCAAGAAGATGCGTCTTCCTTCACCGTATTTTTTCTTGGTGTATTTGAAGTATGAAACTTGAATCATCACCGAGAGATTCTCGATCAGGAATATCCCGCACAATACAGGGATCAGAAGTTCTTTGCGGATAGCAATCGCAAATGTGGCGATGATGCCTCCGAGTGCAAGACTTCCTGTATCGCCCATGAATACTTGTGCTGGATACGAATTGTACCAAAGGAATCCGATGCATGCACCAACAAAGGCCGCGATGAAAATAGTGAGCTCACCGCTGCGAGGGATGTACATGATATTCAGATAATCAGCGAAGATGTAGTTACCGGATACATAAGCGAGAATGGCGAGCGTCACTCCAATGATTGCACTGGTTCCCGTGGCCAATCCATCAATACCGTCGGTAATGTTTGCACCATTCGAAACGGCTGTTACAATGATGACAACGATGATGGTGAAGAGAATAAAAAGTGTCACTGGACTCTCCCAACTGTCTGGCATCAACCAAGCATAGTTGAATTCATTTCCTTTAATAAATGGTATGGTCGTTTTGAGTGTCTTTTCTTCGGCCCAAAATTGTGCGTTGTTCGCCTGATTTGCTGTATTGAACTCCGTTGGTGTTCCTGCAATTTTTTCTTTGATCGTAACGTCTTCATTCCAGTATAGCATGGATGCTACGATGATTCCAACTCCAATCTGTCCGATGATTTTAGATGTACCGGCTAATCCCTTTTTATCCTTTTTAAATACTTTGATATAATCGTCCAAGAAGCCCACACATCCAAGCCAAATTGTGGCGATGATCATCGTCTGGATATAAACGTTGGTAAGGTCAGTGAACAATAAAGTAGGAATAAGTATCGCTGCAAGGATGATGAGTCCGCCCATCGTCGGTGTGCCCGACTTTTGCATTTGTCCTTCCAATCCGAGGTCACGGATGGTTTCACCTACTTGCTTTCTCTTCAACCATGCAATGAGTCTTTTGCCCATGAGCATAGAGATGATGAGCGATACGAACACAGCCATGGCTGCGCGGAAGCTGATGTATTGAAACAGGCCTGCTCCTGCGAGGTCATAGTGCTTATCAAGATATGTGAAGAGGTGATAGAGCATGGTTATGGTTGCGTGTGTAAGGTTTCTTTGGCGATGGTGAGATCATCAAAGGGATGTTTTACTCCATTGATCTCCTGGTATTTTTCGTGTCCCTTGCCTGCTATGAGAATGATGTCTCCGGGGCGAGCGAATGAACATGCTGTGCGAATGGCTTCCATGCGATCGGTGATGGAAAGCGTTTTGCGAAGAAGAATGGGATCCAAACCCGTTCTCATCTCTTCGATAATGGCCTCCGGTGATTCGCTGCGCGGATTGTCGCTTGTGAGAATAGCTTGATCGCTGAGCTCTGCGGCGAGCTTTGCCATCACAGGGCGTTTAGTGCGGTCGCGATCACCACCACATCCAACCACAGTGATCAAGCGCTCATTTCCTGTACGAATGTTTTGAATAGTTTCTATCACATTCTTTAATGCATCAGGAGTATGCGCATAGTCAACTACTGCTGTGATGTTGTCGGCATTGGTGAAATATTCAAATCTTCCCTCTGGTGCTTCAACGGTTGAAATTGCCGTGAGCACATCCATTTTGTCAAAACCTAATTCAATACAAGTGGCGTAAACAGCAAGTATGTTATAGGCATTAAAATCACCAATGAGTCTTGTATAAAGCTCTTGCTGATCAATGCTGAGATGCAGTCCGCTAAAGCTGTTGTCAAGAATCTTCGTTTTGTAATCAGCCATGCTCTGCAAAGCGTAGGTCTTTGCTTTTGCCTTCGTATTCTGGATCATGATTTCGCTGTGGCGGTCATCATGATTGATCAATGCAAATGCAGAAGACGGAAGAATGTCAAAGAGAATTTTTTTCGCTTTGATGTATTCATTAAAAGTTTTGTGATAGTCGAGGTGATCGTGTGTGATATTGGTAAACACAGCACCTTTGATATTCACTCCCGTAATGCGGTGTTGGTGCAATGCATGAGAGGATGCTTCCATCAAACAATACTCACAACCCGCTTCTACCATATCGCTCATGAGCTTTTGCAATGAGATGGCATCGGGTGTAGTGTGTGTAGAGGGAACTTCTTTGTCGTTGATTCTGTTGACTACCGTTGAAAGCAAACCTGCTTTGTAACCGAGTTTGCGAACGATACGGTAAAGTAGGGTGGCAGTGGTCGTTTTTCCATTAGTGCCCGTTACTGCTATGACCTTTAACTTCTCACTTGGATTGTCGTAAAAGTTCGCAGCAATGTAACCGAGTGCTTCAGCAGAATTCGATACTTGCAC
>JBILSZ010000202.1:0-11542 GCA_044371755.1 Flavobacteriales bacterium
AACGTTGAATACAAAAGTTCCGAGGTTATTGATGCCTGTCGCAGCTGAGGATCCTGTTGTAGCACCAGTGAGCGCCCAAGTCAATACTGTCACACCGCAGTTGTCACCTGTTGTTGGGTTCGGAGTTACAACCGATGCGGTACAAGTTCCAGCACCTACGTTTGCTGTGATGTTGGAAGGACAAGTGATCGTTGGTAGAGTAGTATCAACTACTGTAACGTTCTGTGTGCACGTTGCTGTGTTTCCGCTTACATCGGTTACTGTCCAAACTACGGCTGTTGTGCCAATAGGGTAGGTTCCAGATGCATTGTTAGTATTGTTAAAGTTATTAGTTATTGAAGCAAGAGTGCAGTTATCACTAATAATTCCAGGGCTACTGCAACTCGTACAGTTGAACGAAACAGTAGCAGAACCCCAGTTAGAAATTGGTGCAGTTCCCGTGCGACAAACATTAAGATTACTACTTGTAGTCAATGTGTTGTTAAGAGTTACTGTACCAGTAACAATGAAGCATGAAGGTCCAGCGGTGCTCGTTACAGAGTTAGTAGTGTTATTGGTCAAATTACCAATCGTAAATCTTGCGCCAGGTCCTTGACAAACGATATTTCCTGAGCTACCGCCTTGAATTATTAAAACAGGTGTAGTGAATGTTCCATTATTATTTATTTGTGATAGGTTAGATATATTTAGAATTCTACCAGGGGAGAATGTCAATGTTGCACCTACTGCATTATGAATAAAATTGGCACTGGTACCTTGAAGTGTAATACCCCTGTTGATTGTCAAGCTTCCGTGGTTGTTAATTACTGCACCACCATTCAGGGTAAGCGTTCCGCCTCCATTCATTGTGAGTGATCCGCCGGGTGCGATGTTAATTGTACCAGAAGTAAAATTGAAGGTATTAACTGTTAAATTACCACATACATTCAATGTGCCTCCGCTCACTGCAATGGCAGTAAAGGTTCCGGATGAGGAGTACCAATAGGTTTGACCTGCAGTTATGTTCGTACCGTTCACCAAAGGTCCAGTACCAGTTCCACAGATGGGAGGACTAGGTACTAAGCATGTACTCTGAGTAAGTGCATTGATGTACTGCGGAATTGTAACATTCGCATTACAACTTGTCGACGAAGCATTCACCGTTATGTCTGAAAGACAATTGATGGTTGGAGGAATAATTTCTGATACGGTAACAGTATAGCTGCAAGAGCTTGTATTCCCTGCCGCATCTCTTACGGTATAAGTCACAGTTGTGACTCCAGCGTTGAAATTAAATGTGCCCAGGTTGTTTATTCCAGTTGCCGCTGATGAAGCTGTGGTAGCGCCTGTCAAAGCCCAAGTCAATGCGGTCACGCCGCAATTATCACCAGTAGTTGGATTTGAAGTTGTGACACTCGCAGTACATGATATTGTACCAGTACTTGTGGAAATATTTGCTGGACAAGTCACAGTGGGAGCAATATTGTCTACAACTGTTATTGTGTGACTGCAAGTGCGAGTGTTACCCGCAGCATCCGTTGCTGTGAAGGTCAGAGTAGTAGTTCCAATATTTAATACGCGCGTTCCTGGATTGTTAACTCCAGTTGTTGGAGAAGTTGCTGATGTTGCTCCGGTCAAAGCCCATCTAAGGGTCACAACGGCACAGTTATCCGTTACTACAGCATTGGGTATGTTCACAGAAGCAGTACATGTTCCTGAATCAACATTCACTGTTGTATTCGCTGGACATGTGAATACCGGTTGTACATTATCGGTGATGGTGACGGTGAATGAACATGTTGCTGAATTACCAGCATCGTCAGCAACAATGTAAGTCACTGTAGTGACTCCTGCATTGAATGTTTGAGTTCCAACGTTATTAATTCCTGTTGCTGGTGAACTCAATATTGTAGCCCCCGCCATTGACCATGTCAATCGGGTTACTGCGCAATTATCCGCTGTTGTTGGATTCGGCACTGCAATGTCAGCGTTACATGAACCGATAGAAGTGAATGCAGTAATATTCGCTGGACAAGTTATTGTTGGGTTAGTTCGATCCACGACATTCACATTAAATGTACACGTGCTTACATTTCCTGCCGCGTCTGTTGTGCTGAATGTAACAGGATTTACACCTAGCGGGAAAGTAGCTCCTGAAGCAAGTCCAGATGTGAGCGTAACGGGCAAACCACAAGGTACTTCAATTATATACCTAAATCCACTTGCAGGATTTGCATCGAGCCAAGTGCCTAATGCACCCACGATAGTTGCGTCTTCAACTCCACCTCCATTGTTCGGCTCTCCTCCGGCCCAATTGGTATAGGAAACTGGCTGACCCGTAGTCCAAGCGAAAGTGCCTTCTGTAGTAATATCGTTGAATCCTATATAGTAGTTAATTCCAGGTGCAATTGCATCTACCCAAGCTCTTACTTGTACATTTTCACTTGCACTTTCAATGCTTGCTAAGTTACCATTCAAAGCTTGCGCAGCAGCGCTTGCATTGGCAAAGTTGGCCGTTGCATTCGATAAATAATATGCTACACCGTTTACAAGTCCTAAATTGGTGAATCCAGTGAGAGTTGGAGCGGTAATACAATCCGAACAATTGTCAAAAGCAATAGGCAATGAATAAGAAGCCGCTGCTTCACAGCCTCCAGTGCCACTATAGATAATTCTAAAATTATCGATCGCATAAGATTCATCTGGTATGCTTTGGTTGAGAGTAGATCCAAATCCTACTTTAAGAGTCGCATTGTTGTCATTAATATTAATTGTCACTCTATTCAGTGCATCATTCCAGCCTGAGAAAGCGTTTGGTGAAACCAATCCTATGTAGGTGTTGGTCCATGACACTGCACCCACAGTTCCACTAGCATTCGCATTGGGATTGAAAGATGCAACCTGCACATCATTAATAAATATTCTAAATTGTTCGCCATCCCATGAATCGAGGCGATAAAGATCAAACTCCACAGTCTTTGCAGCCGTTCCTGGTAGCGTGAAAGTCTTACTTACTTCCTGCGCACCGCCGCTTCCGCCAAATCGACCAAGAACACCTGTTGTCGCGGCATCAAATTCATTGGTGCTTGGCGTCCAACCGAAGGCACCGCTTTCAAAATCTTCAAATACAGATGACCCGGCCGGTATTGTAATGTCTGGCTGACAAATTATCGTAGGGTTGATGTTATCTACTACAGTTACCGTAAACGAAGTGTTTGGAGATACGTTGCCTACCACGTCGGTAGCGTTATAAGTGACGGTAGTTGTTCCGATAGGGAAGACGCTGCCAGACACAAGTCCACTTACAAGTTGCGGTGTCACACATTCTAATTCTATGACATAAGGATAAGAAGCACTATTAGTTGGGGTAAGACCTTGGTCATCCCAATTCACACCAGACCAGTTCAATAATGCGAAGTTCTGGCCACCAGAGTTATTTGGTTCCCCTGGCGCCCAAGAGGTAAACACCACAGGTTCTCCAGTTACCCATATCCAGTTACCCTCCGAGGCAAAGTCGGTCAATCCCATCCATGCTAAACCTTGTCCTGCTAAAAATGTATTTTCTGCTGCACTTCCTATTGTTACAAGGTGAGCTCCCGCCGCTTGCGCAGCAGTATTGGCAGCACCCCACGTAGCGTTAGTGGTAGATCTATAATAGTAATTTTGTCCAAAAGTTCCGATAAAGTTAAAGCCAGGAAGGGTAGGAGGTGGTGTTGTACAGCCTGAATAACAGTTGTCTGTCGCAGATACAGTATAAGTAACAGGAGCACCACACATTCCAGCTCCTGTGTTGACTGTAATATTTGAAGGGACTGTTACAATTGGTGGAGCATTATCAACTACGGTCACGGTCATTGAACATGATGAAGATCCACCATTCGAACTCGTCGCGGTAAATGTTACTACTGTAACTCCTACTGGATAAACGCCAGACGCATTTGCTCCACCACTATTATAGCTATTGGTGATAGTGATTGTCGCACCTCCATCGCTTGCGGTGCAAAGCGGCAAGGTCACATTGGCACTACATGCACTTGAAGAAGAGGTCACCGTAACGTTTGTAGGACAATTTACCACAACGTTGTTTGGACAAGCTAGCCCCATTGTCACAAGTCCCCAAGTATTTACCGCAAGGCTTGTTGTTGAGCCTGCTGAAAGTGAACCAATGGTGGATGTTCCACCTTCATTTCTCCAGTTACCACCAATGCGCTGACCAACTCTCGCTTGAGCAAGATCGGTTACACCACAGTCAAGATAAGAATTCCAATTCAGCGTAATGGTTCCTGTGGCTGTTGATACAGGAGCAACGTCCCAATGTTCTAAAGTATTATAACCTGTCAAGTTTGGAGGAGATGCAACTCCACCAAAATATACTCCAGCACCAGCATCTGTAGGTCTGTAGAGAACGTTCATACCGCCCGCATTAGCTGTGAGATTTATTCCGATTGAATTTAGAGATATGCCGTCACCAACTGGATATATAAAGGCACCAGTACCTAGCTTCCTGACCAATCCATTGACATGGCTTTGGTTGCTCGCGCCGGTTTGAGTCGCCGCCGTATTGAATTGTAAATAATTGGTTCCTGATGTTGTTATATTACCCGTCACAAAATTGGTAAAGACTCCACAAATTACTGGAACGTTCAAGTTCAAACTTCCTGTTCCACTTGTCACCATTCTCAATCTATTCACCACTGGAATAAATGCAGCATCACCATTAAAATTTTGAACACCATTTCCATCAATAATAACTTGTCCATTCGGATCCGCTGCGAATGTGATTGCTGTTGTTGTGCTATCAGTTGAAATATTTCCACTAAATCTGCTTACAGCATCAAAAGCCGGGCGCAACAATCCTGTACCGCGCTGTACAAAGCGCGCTAAAGCATTGTAGTCATCACCTGTTGTGCTTGAAAGAACGAAGTTCGCAGCTGAGGTATTAATGAAACTAGAATTTCCATTGAATATATTTCCACCACCAGAATTGTTATCAGTGGCTCCCGTTTTTACAAAACGACAAATACCGTTGAAGGTACTGTTGTCCAAAATAATTTGTGGGGAATTCACAGTAAGATTACCACTGAATACGCTGTTTGCTTGAATCTCAACACGCGCCGTTCCAGTCAAATTCAATATCTGTCCTGTACCTCCAAGCTGATTGAATCTTCTTATAACAAGACGACCACTTGAAAATCCTGATCCCCCAACAGTGATGGTTCGTCCAGCCGCTAAATTCGTAGCACCACCATTAATTGAAAATCCAACATAAGATCCGGCTGGACTAGAATTGTTTACCTGAATATTCGCATTGAAATTCATGGTGTTCGTGTTACCAAAGTATACTATTGGATCACTTCCTGTGCCCGTTTGATTTACCGTCACCAGTCCATTGAAGTTGGTGACGTTCGAAACCCCTGCTCCATTGAAGGCAACTAAGTTGCTATTGCCAGCTCCACCATTATTTATCGTAAGCGTATTATCAAACGTAACAATTCCATTTGTGCTGGCTTGGTTAAATCGCACACCAGCCTGAGGGTTACCCGCAAACACAGGAGAAGTGTTATTAACGATTACAGGGCCATTAAATATTGTGGTCTGCGCATTGTGGTTGTGTGCAAGATATAACACATCATCTCCACTATTATTAAATGTAACTTGTGACTGCCAGATATCTCTCGCTCCATTACCCATTAAGAAATGTCCATTACCCGTATTGCTCATCACACAGTCCCCGATGAATGTATTTCCACCAGGACTCGAAATGTCAGCCGCACCATTCTGAGTAAAATTCGAAGTACCGTTAAATGTGCTCGTCTGAAGCCAAATTGCCGGACTCACCACAGTGAGATTACCTCCAATATTGGATGAGGGTCCAATTTGTATTTGAGCGTCTATTCCGGTGAGCGTGAGGTTCACAGGAACTGTTCCCAGTTGCGTGAATCGTCTCATATATAAAAAACCATCATTGAAACCACCTGGACCTATACTTATGGTATTCCCCGCGGCCATCGTACAACTTCCACTCGTCATCCCAAAGCCGATGTATGAAGTGTTTGGAGCAGTGTTCGAAACTTGAACGTTAGAGTTGAACTGAACATTTGCGTTATTACCAAAATAAGTAATTTGATTTGTACCCGTTCCGTTTTGCACAGCATTTACTGCTGCATTGAAAATGATAGTGTTCGCAGCTCCTCCATTACTGAATAAAATGTAATTATTGATACCCGCACCACCATTGTTGGTCAATACAGGACCATTAAAAGTTACATTACTAGTACCTTCCGCAAATCGAACTCCTGCTCCAGGATTTCCTGCGAATACCCCTGAAGTGTTATTCGCGGTCATCGTTCCTGCGAATGTTGATGTCTGACCAGGGTGATTATGCGCTAAATAAATGACATTCGCTCCACTATTGTTAAATGTTGCATTCGCCTGCCAAATATCTCTAGCACCATTACCCATGAGCAATCTGCCATTGCCAGAATTGTTCAGCACAGAGTTGCCAACAAAGGTATTTCCACCGCCGCTATCGTTATCCGATGCTCCGTTTTTAGTACATGTAGTTGTACCGTTAAATGTAGAAGAGAAAAATAGTAATCCAGGACTTACCGAAGTGACATTGCCTCCGAAGGTAGAGGCTGGTCCATATTGAATATAGTTGCCAGTTCCAGACATAGTCAGGTTGATGGGCACTGTCCCCAACTGCGTAATTCGAGAGAGAATTACATAACCTGCATTCATGCCTCCAGGTCCTGTAAATACCGTACGGCCAGAAGCAATGGTAGCACTTGCCGCGCCGCTTCCACCACACGAATGAAAGCCAAGCGCATTGCCATTCGTACTTATATATACGTTGCCATTAAACTGATTATTCGCAGTATTCCAACCTGGCAATATTCTTTCACTTCCATTGACATTAAAATAGACATCGGCATTCCAAATGTCTCTTGTATTCCATCCAAGACCAAAATGCCCGCTACCGTTGTTTGTAATGGTAGATACTCCATTGAAAGTGTTGTTTCCAGTTCCGGCATCATTAGAGGCCCCGGTCTTTGTGAAGTTAGTCGTGCCCGCATAAGTTGCACCACTGAGAAGAATACCAGGCGCAGTCGCCGTCACAGCAGCAGCGAATTGAGAATTTGGCCCAAACTGTAAATAATTACCAGTAGTAGCCATGGTAAGGTTCACCGGAACGGTGCCAAGCTGTATAAATCCTTGAAGAATGGCATAACCATTATTCAAACCACCACTTCCCGCAGCCACTGTTCTGCCGCTCGCAAGTGTAATTCTTGCCGCAGCATTGCCACCGCAGAAATGGATACCTTGGGTAGTTCCGCTCGAATTCAAAAATAAATCACCATTGATTTGATTGCCCGCTGTTTGCCAGCCTAAAAGAATTCGTTCCGTCCCACCGGCATTCAAGATAAGGTTGCTATTCCAAACGTCCGGATTGATCCAGCCACTACCAAAGTAACCAGATCCTGTCGTTGTAATGGTGCATGCTCCATTAAATGTATTACCGCCAGCATTGGGGTCGTTCGATGCACCTGTCTTAGTAAAATTAGTTGTGTCGTTAAAGGTAGATGAGGTGAGTAAGATTCTTGGACTCACTAATGTCAATGCGCCTCCAATCACCGCAGTTGGACCGAACTGCACATAGTTACCCGTACTCGCCATGTTCAAACTTATCGGCGTAGTGCCCAATTGTGTTACTCGCGTAAATATGACATAACCACCGTTGAGGCCTCCAGGACCATCAAATAAAGTACGCCCGGCAGCAATTGTTGCATTTGCTCCACCTGCACCGTTACAGAAATTTATACCAGTAGTACCTACTGCTGTGCTCAAATAAACGTTTCCATTAAATTGATTGTTCGCAGTATTCCAGCCTGGTAAAATTCGCTCGTTTCCATTTGAATTGAAATAAACATCTGCGTTCCAAATATCTCTTGTAGTCCAACCAAGTCCGAAATATCCGCTTCCGTTATTGGTAATGGTACACACACCATTGAAAGTATTATTTCCACTTCCATTGTCATTCACCGCTCCAGTTTTTGTGAATGTCGAAGTGCTGGCATATGTGGCTCCATTTAGTCTAATTCCAGGAGCATTTATAGTTACAGCCGCATCAAATTGAGATCTTGGTCCCATTTGAATATAGCTAGCAGCTGGATCCATAGTCAAATTCACAGGCACCGCACCTTGTTGAATGAAACCTTCTAATACAAGGTACCCCCCCGTTAGACCACCTACGCCAGCTGTGATACTTCTTCCAGTAGCTAAAGTGATACTCGCCGTCGCTGTGCCTCCACAAAATTGTATACCACCGGTGTTTGAAGTATTAACAATAAGATTTCCATTCAGCTGATTACCCGCCGTCTGCCAACCTAGAAGTATGCGCTCTGGTGAGTTATTACTCAACGTCAGATCACCGTTCCAGATATCTGCTGTAGTCCAGCCAGTTCCCAAATAGCCAGTACCATTATTAATAAAATTACACGCCGCATTGAAAGTATTTCCTCCGTTTGCATTGTCATTACCAACTCCAGTTTTGGTGATGGTAGCCGCTCCATTATAAATTCCACCCTGCAAGAAAATGCGAGGAGCTGTAACCGAGACAGCTCCATTCCATGTCACACTCGGACCAATATTGATGCGTGCACTACCGGTTGACAAGAAGTTCAAGTTTTGTGCTGTGGTACCTAGCTGAGTAAAGTTTCTTATTGAAATCGTTCCTGTTTCAAATCCTACTGATCCAATACTTATTGTTCGACCAATCGCAAGTGTTGCACCTGAAGAAGCCGCGCCAAACTGCATCGCTCCAGTATTGGTATTATTAATAATGATGTCATTATTAAACTGTGTATTCGTGGCACCATTTGCAGCGTATATGTATATAAAGCGACCAGCAGTACTTGGTTGGTTATTGAGCGTTACAACGCCATTGAAAATATTATTGGCGGCATTGTGCGCTATATATAAGTCTGCTGATCCAATATTATTAAACGTAGAATTAGCATTAAACACATCAGGAAATGCTGCTCCAATATTCGAAAAAGCCAAATACCCAGATCCAGAATGTGTGATAGTAACTTCAGCATTGAATATGTTTCCCCCGCAATCATCATTGTTTGCTCCACTCTTGGTGGCAGTAACAGCTCCGTTGAAGGTGCTACGTGTCAACAACAATCTTCCTGATGTAATATTTGCAACAGCTCCAATGGTACTTTGGGTTATCGTAGTAACACTGGTTGTGTTCGCAGCCACATTGAAGGTACCATTGTTCAATTGACTATTCCCCGTTATCGTAACTGTTCCCTCAGCGATAAGCGTAAAACCTCCCAGGTTTAACGTAGTTGCATTTGAAAGAGTAAGATTGGCGACTGCATTGTTCGCGTCCATTACAGGTAGGTTACCTGTGTTTATGTTCACGATCACATTGTCTGATACCGTGGGTACACCCGCTGGAGTCCAGTTAGTGGCCACTGACCATGTGGTCGATATACTACCATTCCAAGTATAGGTTACCTGACCAATACTTGAAATAGAAACTAGTAATAAAAGCAACACTAGTAATGACGAATGGGAGTGTTTCATCATGGTTTTGAATGCTTTGAAATTTGAAATCATTTGTTCACCTTTTCTTTCTTATTCTTCCTGAAAAGCATTGACCATTAACACAAATTGTCGTTAGATTTTTTTTGAGTATGGTCAAGCAATTTCCAACCTCAAAGCAATGAAATACCTTTTAAGAGGTACAAAGGGTATATTAAAGGTTATGAATAGCGGATTGTTAAGAGATGAAAAAACACAAAATATTGAACAGCAGTATTTTAACTAGATCAAGTGTTTTATCAATGTAAATTCGTATCTTCGCGCGTCCAAAAAATAAAGGCGAAATGGCCAAAGCATACAAAGAATTTAAGGGGTTGAACCTTCCAGCTATTGCACAGGAAGTAACTGATTTTTGGGTAAAACAAAATGTTTTCGAAAAAAGCATTGAGCAAAAAGACCCCAGCAAATCTTTCGTGTTTTACGAAGGACCTCCTTCCGCCAATGGTATGCCGGGTATCCACCACGTGATGGGTCGTACCATTAAAGACATTTTTTGCCGATACAACACCCTCAAAGGATTTAGGGTAAACAGAAAAGCAGGATGGGACACGCACGGTCTGCCAATCGAACTTGCCGTTGAAAAAACACTAGGAATAAAAAAGGAGGATATAGGTACCAAAATCACAGTCGAGGAATACAACAATGCGTGCCGTCGCGAAGTGATGAAGTACACCGATAAATGGGAGGAACTCACTCGCATTATGGGGTATTGGGTGGACATGAAAAACCCATATGTCACTTATGATAATAAATATATCGAATCAGTGTGGTGGTTGTTGGCCAACATCTACCAAAAGAATCTCCTTTACAAAGGTTTCACCATTCAGCCCTATTCTCCAGCTGCAGGTACTGGTCTTAGTTCGCATGAACTCAATCAGCCAGGCACTTATAAAAATGTCAAGGATACAACTGTCGTTGCCCAGTTTAAAATCGCCTCTCCTGAAGATGCGGCAAAGTTGAGCATTGAGGCAAATCAAGAAGAAGTTTTCTTCCTCGCTTGGACCACCACTCCCTGGACGTTACCATCCAACACAGCCCTCGCTGTTGGAAAGAATATCACCTATGTCGCCGTTCGAACGTTCAATCAATACACGTTCAAAAAGAATATTGTCATACTCGCAAAAGACTTAGCTCCTAAATATTTTTTAGAAAAAAATAAAGAGCTGAAAATCGATGAGTATAAAGAAGGTGATAAAAATATTCCTTATGAATTTCTTACAGAATTCAAAGGCGAACAATTGAAAGATGTCCGCTACCAACAATTATTACCTTACACACAACCCACGGACGGCGATGCTTTCCGCGTGATCATCGGTGATTTTGTTACCACAGAAGATGGCACTGGTATCGTACACATCGCTCCAAGCTTCGGTGCGGACGACTTTCGCGTTGCAAAGCAAAATGGTATCGGTTCGTTGACACTCGTCGATAAAACAGGACGCTTTACTAAAGATGTAAACGATGCTGTTTTTCCTCTTGCAAATAAGTTTGTAAAAGAAGCATACTTATCAGATGAAGAAAAATCTGCTGAGGTGCTCGAACAAAAAGAAGCACTAAAATCCATCATTCCAAATTTGGATAAATACATCAGTGCGGATGATCTCATCGCTTTGAAATTAAAGCTTGAAAACAAAGCTTTCAAAATCGAAAAGTATGAGCACAACTATCCCCACTGTTGGCGCACAGACAAGCCAGTGCTTTACTATCCGCTCGACTCATGGTTCGTGAAAGTCACAGAAGTGAAAGAACGAATGGTACAATTGAATAATACAATTCAATGGCGACCAGAAGCCACGGGAACCGGGCGTTTCGGTAATTGGCTGGAAAATGCCAACGACTGGAATTTATCGCGCTCACGTTTTTGGGGAATACCACTTCCTATCTGGAGAACAGAAGATGGACATGAGGAAATATGCATAGGAAGTTTAGAACAACTCAAGTCCGAAAT
>JBILSZ010000084.1:0-11537 GCA_044371755.1 Flavobacteriales bacterium
TAAACTTCACGTAAGCAAGAGTTGACGCGGAAAAATGCGCCTTTTGTTGATAAAACACTAGCGTTGTTAATAAGGACGGGGTTTTGTAGTTAAAAAAAGTCCCTATTCATAGGGTTTTCGAACCTTTTTTCTCCATTTCCGTATTTTTACACCATTAATGAATCTAATGAAACACTTATTTATACTCATCCTTATTGCAATCACCTCACCCACTCTAGCCACTGTCTGGAATATAGAAGTTGGCGGCGAATCAGGAAGCACTACCAACCCTCCTTATTATAGCCCTCAAAACCTCACCATTCTCGAAGGAGATCAAATCGTTTGGACTTGGGTGGGCGGGCCTTTCAACGTGACCTGTACTGGAGGACCTCAGCCTTTTGCATCTGGCAATCTCCTGCCCGGACAAAGCTTTAGTTTTACCTTTACCGTATCAGGAATTTATACTTTCGAATGTACCCTCGAAGATCATGCACAAACAATGTTCGGTTCCGTATTCGTGTTCCCAACGGGCACCATTAATATTAATGAATTGGATGAAGAGCAATTCCACGTTTACCCAAACCCAACTGCAGATCAAATAAAAATCGAAACGAATCTCGACTACTCCTCCGTTCAACTCATCAATAATGAAGGAAGAATCATCAAAATGTGGAATACACCTGGATTAAAGAATCTTGATATAAATGAATTCCCCGCAGGTATTTATTTCATTCAAATCACCAGCGATCCCATCATTTCCAGAATGAGAATCGTGAAGTTGTAATTATTACCTCGATATCTTTTTATATATAAAGTAAAATAGCGCCCCGACCGGAATAATCAACAACCCGAAATACGCGGATGGATCGTCGCTTAAGGCATTCATATAGATAAACCAGCCGACAACGAGTATAAAGATGATGGGCAAAATAGGATACAAAGGCGTTTTAAAGCCCGCTACATTCTCTTTATCTCTACTCCGCGCCACAAAGATGCCAACGCATGTGAGAAGCAAGAAGAACCACTCTGTAATGGTCACGTAGGTATAGAGATTCTCAAATCCTTTCCAAATAAATATGAGCACTATGCTGATCACACTTTGAAGAATGATCGCATTCAATGGCACTCCAAATCGTGGGTGATCTTTTGCAAATGTTTTGAAAAAAATACCCTCCACACTCATCTGTCGAATGATGCGTGGCGTGGCGAGAATATACAATCCAGCACATCCAAAAACTGAAATCGCAATCAAGGCAGCCACCGCCTTTTCACTACCAGGAATAATCTTACCCATGGCGTCCGAGGCAAGCGTTGAGCTATTCTGAATCGTGGTAGTGTCCAATACTTTCATATAACCCATATTGCAAAGCACATAAGTCAAGGTCACCACAGTGGTACCAATGATCATCGCCAAAGGAATATTGCGCTTAGGATTGCTTGCATCGCCCGCCACAAAGCTGGCATAGTGCCAACCGGTGTATGACCACAAAACACCCACAAAAGCCTTGGCATAATTGGGACCACCGTTGGCGGCTGCGTCTACTACCACTGCACCGGCAGTATCGAAAATGTCTCGAGTGCCCAAAAACAACGCTGCTAACAAGATTCCATAAATACCTATGATTTTTAATACAGTAGAAATATTCGCAAACCATTCGCTCGACTTGATTCCAAACGTATTAAATAACGTGAGAATAACCACTGAAATGGCCGCTACAAGCGGTTTGTATTCATCAGCAAACGGTATAAACTTTTGCGTATAATCAGCGAAAACGATGATGAGCGCCGCAATTGTACCCGATGAAACAACAGTGAAAAGGCTCCAGCCATACAAGAAAGCCGGCATCGGACCGATAGTCTTATTCAAGTAGGTATAAAGACCACCGCCACCCGAATAGCGTGAGCCCAATTCTGCAAAAACCAAAGCCCCAATTAAGGAAATGAGTCCACCCGCTACCCACAATAAAATCATTTCCGTAGAATCGGGCACTGCCTTAGCGATATCCGTAGGAGTCTTGAAAATCCCAGATCCAATGGTGCTTCCGATGGCAATCATCGTCAGCGCGAAAAGAGAAAGGCCTTTGGTATTTTGGCTCATAGAGGGCATGATTTAGTGCCGCCAAATGTAACTGCTTTGTGCCTATTTTTGGCACCTGCTATGAAGGCAATACGAAACATCAAAGAATCGCTTGGTCGAAGAATGCTCCGAAAGGAATCAGCCCCCGCACGCAAACGCAGCGGAGGCAACTTCAATAGCGCCCAAAAAATTGGTATACTGTATCTCGATAAAGACGAGGCGCAATACAATCTCATTCGCAATTACGCCAAATACCTCAAAGAACATTTTGATGTAAAACAAGTCCATGCGCTTGCCTTCGTGGATATGCCAGCAAAAAAACTTCCAGCATATCAAACGCAAATATTGGAGTCTTCCTTCTTCTCACGCGAAGACGTCAACTGGCACTCTAAGCCGCTAAAAAACACTGATAATTTTATTCGTGAAGAATTCGACATCCTTCTCGACTTAAGCGGTGGTAATACAGTGCCCTTGCATTATGTTCTAAAACTTAGCTTGGCTAAAATGAAGGTAGGTTTGGCGGGAACACGCGGTGAGAAATATTACGACTTCATAGTAAACATGGGCAACGATGCCCCAATTGATAAATTTATCGAGCAACTCAACCTGTATTTAAGCAACCCAAAAATAAAATGAATCAACTCAGAGGCTTAGGTGTCGCCATGGTGACTCCGTTTAAAAAAGATCTTACTCCTGATTTACCCGCACTAAAAAAACTCACTGAATTTCTCATCAACGGCGGTGTAGATTATTTGGTTGTAATGGGCACCACAGGAGAATCGGTAACCCTCGATAAAGAAGATAAAAAAGCAGTGCTCGACACTGTACTCAGCACCAACGCTGGTCGCAAGCCTGTGGTATTGGGAGTGGGTGGTAACAACACTTTTGAAGTTGCTAATCAACTCTCACGCGTAGATGCAACAGGACTTACGGCCGTATTGAGCGTGACGCCTTATTATAACAAGCCTACACAAAATGGATTGTTCGAACATTACAAAGCCCTCAGCGAAAGTTCGAAACTTCCCATTATTCTTTATAATGTACCTGGAAGAACATCGGTAAATCTTTTGCCAGATACCGTTTCCCGCATCGCATTTGACTGTCGCAATGTGATTGGTATTAAAGAAGCGAGCGGCAACATCGAGCAAATCATGACCGTGATTCACGAAACACCGAAAGAATTTTTGGTGATCAGTGGAGATGATGCATTGACCTTGCCATTGATAGCTGCCGGTGCGGATGGCGTCATTTCCGTTGTAGGAAATGCATTTCCAAAAGAGTTTGGTGCGATGGTGCATGCGGCGCTCGAGAACAAACTTGATGAAGCGCGTCCTATTCATTACAAGCTTTTGGAAATTATTCAAAACCTTTTTGTGGAAGGCAATCCTGCGGGTATCAAAGAAGTGCTCGCACATCTTGACATTTGCGAAAACTACATGCGACTACCGCTGGTGCCTGTATCACAAAACACCAGCGAGCGCCTCCGCAGAATTATGATTGACGAAGAGTTTATAAAATAGCCAAAAAGAATAAAAAGCCCAGATTTTAATCTGGGCTTTTTATTTTAGATCACTGCCTTGAAAACCGCAACTGATTGAGTGGTTTTATTTTTTTGGATAAAATTCTCAAAACAGTGATGACCGCCATCGCGATGATCATGGGCGTCCAGCCTACAAATCCGAGGGCGATCATGCCGATATAAAGAATCGCTCCAATGGCCGCGACCGTGGCATTCCATTCCTCTCGCAAAATCATCGGGATCTCATTGCAAATCACATCACGCAACATACCGCCGAGAATCACACTCAGCACACCGAAAATGATACTGATAAAATAACTCAATCCCAGATCGAGACAGTATTGCGTACCCAATACTGTGAACATCCCGATACCAATGCTATCGATGATAAAAATTGTCTTTTTAATGCGTTGCAGATGACGCGAAATGAGCAACGCGCACACCACTCCTACGATCACCGCAACAATAAGGCGATGATCGCGCACCCATGAGAGGGGATAGTGACCGATGAGGATATCGCGCACGGTGCCACCGCCCAATGCGCTCACCGCCGCGACAAAAGTGATCCCAAACACATCCAGCTTGCGCTGCGAAGCGACCATAGTTCCACTCACTCCAAATACAAACGTTCCTACAATACTGATGATCTCTTGATTATTCATTTATTAATTTTTTTCTTAAAATAAAAAGGCCCGGTGCTGCTGCATCGGGCCTTTTGTAAGGGGTTATGTAATGTTATTCGTATATTATCACTACTCGCCACGATGCTTTTGATTATAAAAAATATGTTTACACCACATCTGTTGGTGCATCATATCGTGTTTATAAAAGCAAAACTTTATCATGGCTTTTTTCTTTCGCGGTGCAAAACTACGCACACTTTCCGTAAAGTCAAGTTAAAAAAAAGACGCCAAATAGGCGTCTTAACATTAATTTTCTGTGACACCGTAGGGAGTCGAACCCCAAACCTTCTGATCCGTAGTCAGATGCTCTATCCAATTGAGCTACGGTGCCATCGCGTAAAGCGGGCGCAAATATACAGATTTTTTTTAAAATCCCTATTTTTTGTACAATTTCAACTCACTAAAGTCAAAATCAGGGTTTTCTACGATGATTCTCAATTCATTCACCTTGCCCTCAGCGTCTTGAACGAACGTGGCCGTGCCCGAGGGAAGCATCATCTGGGTGGTCCACTCCAACGTGAAGGTCTCATATTGCCAATGCCCCAAACGCCCTTTAAACAATGCCGTGGGCTTGAAATCAATGCTATAATTGCCGTTTTCAAACTTCACTTCCACTTCGCCGTACATCTCGGAGGCATACACGCCAGCGTAAGCTTCGGGTGCAAGACCGGGCTTGCTTTCCTTATTTCGCATGGCATCGCGTTCCGCCGCGTGAACAGTATCCTCCAGTTTATTCTTTGCCTCCATTTCTTTAAAAATAGCCGGCCAATCGAGAGCAGGAGTCACTTTTAAAAATGCATCCAAGATGCTAAAACTGAGATAGGTCGAGAGGCCATTGATATTGTTGGTCAAAATGACGAACCCAAAATTTTTCCCCGGAACCATCATCGTCTTCGATATCATTCCATCATATCCGCCTCCGTGGCTCACCACCTTTTCACCACCATATTCCATCAACTCCCAACCTAAACCATAACCATTGAAATGGCGCGTGGGCATATTTTCTCGCTGCCATTTGCTAACATTCTTTGGGGTAATATTCTCCCACATCTCCCATGTGCGTGCTTCAGACCAATACTTCTTTCCATCCAAGGTTCCTTTGCCGAGTTGGAGTCGAATCCATTGTACCACATCCGTAGTTGAAGCATTGATACTTCCGGCAGGACCGATATTATCCCAATCCACATAATCGATCGGTGTGTTCACACCGTTCACTTCATTGTGCGGTGCAGAGATGTCTTGGCCGCGTTTGAATTGCTTGATAGATGTATTAGCAAAAGGCATATTGAGCGGTGTGAAAAACCGCTCTTTGATAAAGTCGTCCCACGACTGTCCGGTAACCGCAGGGATAATTTCACCCGCCGCTAAAAACATGATATTGGAATAACCATACGTTTCTCTGAATCCATAAACGGGCTCCAAATATTTCGCTCTACGAATAACCTCCTCGCGCGAATGCGTGGTGCCATACCATATCAAATCGCCAGAAAATGTAGCCAAACCTGTACGATGACAAAGCAAATCGCGAATGGTCATTTCCTCGCTCACAAAAGGACTGTACAATTGAAAATAGGGCAAATACTTGCGCACTTTGTCTGTCCATTTGATTTTGCCTTCGTCCACTAAAATAGCGAGCGCGGCGGCAGTGAAGGCTTTTGTATTACTCGCAATAGCGAAAGAAGTGTTCGGCGTGACAGCCTCGCCTGTCTTTGCATTCTTCACACCATAACCTTTATTAAAAATAACCTGATCGTCTTTGACAATCGCGATGGCCATGCCTGGTACATTAAAGTCTTTCAAAGCTTTTTCAAAGGTCGCATCTAGCTTCGACAGGATCACTTTGTCTGTTTTTGATTGAGCAGACAGACTTATTGTAAAAAGTACAAAAAGGGATAAAAAGAAATAACGCATTACAAATGAATTTGACCTCAAATGTAATGCGCTATTCGATTTTATCTAACCCTAATTCATCAAAGCATCTCATTGGCCAAATTGGCCAATTCGCTGCGCTCTCCTTTCTCGAGTGTCACGTGGCAATAGAGCTCCTGCCCTTTCAATCGTTCGATGACGAATGAAAGACCATTACTCTGTTCATCGAGATATGGTGTATCGATTTGTCTCACGTCTCCAGTGAGGATAATCTTCGTGTTTTCACCCGCACGTGTGATGATGGTTTTCACTTCATGTGGCGTGAGATTTTGTGCTTCATCGACAATCATAATGCAATTACTCAAACTGCGACCACGAATAAATGCGAGTGGACAAATGGTGATTTTACCAGCAGCTTGCATTTCATCAATCGCTTTGCGCTTTTTTTCATTTTCACCAAATTGATTTTTGATGAAAGTCAAATTGTCCCACAGCGGCTGCATGTATGGATTCACCTTTTCTTCAGCATCGCCTGGCAAGAACCCAATCTCTTTATTTGATAGCGGCACGATAGGACGCGCCAAGAAAAGTTGATCGTATGTATTCTTTAATTCCAGAGATCCAGCGAGTGCCAACAATGTCTTACCCGTACCCGCAACTCCACTGATGGTGACCAATTTTATTTCAGGATTCAATATCGCATGCATTGCGAAAGCTTGCTCCGCATTCTTAGGCTTGATGCCATAAGCATACACCTTATCTACACGTTGCAATGACTTTTCTTTGCCATTATAAAAAGCGAGAGCGGACGACTGACCATTTTTTAGAATGTAAAAATGATTGCTCAATTTGTCTTTCCCTAATACAGTGAGTTTCTTTGACTCGCCGTCTTGATAAAGTTTACGAATGAATTCGCTTTCCACATCTTCGACGAGCGACATCCCACTATACATCATCATGCTGTCTTTGACCTTGCCGGTTTTGTAATCTTCGGCAGGCAAATCGAGCGCCTTCGCTTTGAGACGAAGGTTGATATCTTTAGTGACCATCACCACGCGTGCCTTCTTCTCCTCTACGGTAAGTTGAAGAGCAGCGTTGAGAATTTTATGATCGTTCTTTTTTACATCAAAGATGCGCTCTGCGTTAGAAGGCAGTTCATCGCTGGTGTTGAGAATGATCTTGAGCTTACCCCCTGCTCCATTATTGAGCGGAATCCATTGTTGAAGGGAATGATTTTCTGAAAGGCGATCGATGATGCGGATGCATTCGCGTGCTTCAAAATTTTTTATATCATTTCCTACTTTGAATTTGTCGAGCTCTTCTAGGACGGTGATGGGGATGGCTACGTAGTTGTCTTCGAAACTGTTGATCGAATTGTGATCGTGGAGAAGAACAGAGGTGTCTAGCACGTAGATCTTCTTGGCTTTACTTCGCGGTGCTGGCATACGCACAATGTAATTAGGTGTATATATTTTTTCCCTTGTCAGCACTTCTCCGTTGAGAATTTGCCTTCATTGACGTGAACGAATATATGTACTGAAATAGTCTATTCGTCGTTGCCAAAAACGTGAGTTATTAACTAAGAGAGGTTCGGTATCCGATGTAAAGAGAACCTTATGGGCAGATTAGGGTGATGTAAACTACCAAACGAATTGGCTACATTCAAGCAATTGAAAAGCCCATGTTTATTATGAAAACCTAATTCACCTCTTCCTCATTCGTCTTAAAAATTTTACCATCTCAAACCAGATCACCGAAACAAAACCTACAGAAGTAGAAAGTAAAAGCTGCTTAAAACTCATTCTTTCAAAATCGAAAAAAACGGTGATGGGACCAACCGCCAATATCAAGATAACCAAAGCTAATGTTATTGAAATAATTATGACCACCAAATTGTTTTTATATCTCAAGGTGGTTAAAATGGAATAGAAGAAAGACCGATTGACCAATGTTAATAATATATTCGCTGATACCAACACTACAAAAATCATCGTTCTAGTAAGTGCTTCTGAAAAGTCATTCATCACTGCATATTGATAGATGAACAATGCTCCAATTGTAATAATCAATCCTTGGACAATGCTAATCAAAAGCTCTTTCCAATTGAACAAATTCGCTGTAAATGCTTTTGGTTTTTGCAACATGGTATTCTGTTCCATTGGCTCGTTCTCATACATAATTGAACAAGTTGGTCCCATTACTATTTCCAAAAAAATGATGTGAATAGGCGAAAAAATATTTGGATACACCCAGCCTAGCGCCAACGGAACAAAGACAATTAGAATTATAGGAATATGTATGGAAATAATATATCGTATTGCCTTTTTCAAATTCGCATAAATCTTTCTACCCATTGCAACTGCATTGACCATTTTGGAAAAATCATCTTCCAGCAAAATCAATGAGGCCGCTTGTTTTGCTAATTCCGATCCTTCTTTACCCATTGCAATGCCTATATGAGCTGCCTTCAACGCTGGCCCATCATTGACGCCGTCGCCTACCATCGCCACAATTTGATTGCTTTTCTTTAGTGCTTCAATGATTCTCAATTTAGCATCTGGAAACATCCGTGTGAAAACTTGCGTGTCATTTACGCAAGTGTCTAAATCAGCATCAGAAAGCTTCATTAGATCTGCACCCGAAATAGTACTATCAAATCCAATAAACCCTACTTGTTTTGCAATAGCCACTGTAGTTGCAGCGCTATCGCCTGTTATTATTTTTACTGAAATACCTGCGCCATAAAAATCTTCGAGTACCTTCTTAATATTATCCTTGGGAGGATCATAGAAAGCAACAATACCGATAAACTCGAAAGCTAAATCCTGTTGCTTCCTTGGAAACTCCACTCCATCAAATTTGGAATAGCCCACACCCAAAATTCTGTAACCCTCAGACGCCATGGTTTCCATTGCCTTGTGGACCTTATCTTGGTCTGTAGAGTTGAGACTTGAAACTCTAATAATCGCCTCCGGAGCTCCTTTGGCTGCTACTATTCTGTTTCCGTTCGAGTCCTCAAACACATGCGTCATCATTGGAGGTATGCCTTCTAATGCATACTCATATTTCAAAGTATAATTTGGACGTTCGTCCACTTTGTTTAAACTTCCATATGCCTCATGCAAGGCGAGTTCCATGGGATCAAAAGGGATGGGTTCACTCGCAAACATTCCAATCCGCACGAGCTCCTTTTCTTCATTTGACAAGTCTTTGCCTATATCAGATATACTATCAGATGACAATAAATAGAGCTTCGCAAAACTCATTTCGTTCTCGGTAATTGTACCTGTCTTGTCAGTGCAGATTACAGTTGCGCTACCCAAAGTCTCCACCGTCTTCATCTGTTTTACAACAATCCCAATTTTCATTAAGCGCCAAGCTCCTAGTGCCATGAAAGTCGTGAATGCAACGGGAATTTCCTCTGGTAAAATGCTCATTGCTAAGGTAAGAGATTGCAACAAACTCGTGAGCCAATCGCGTGAGTGCCAATAATTCAAAGCCCACACAATCAAGAAGACAATAGCACCAGAGATCGCCATCATCTTTACAAAACTTCCTATCTGTTTTTCTAGCGGAGTCCTTTCTTCACTGATTGACTCTAGACTTTTTCCGATAAGTCCCAACTTGGTATTGTTTCCAACAGCAGTGATCGTGGCTACAGCTAATCCACTGGCCACGGTAGTCCCACTATAAATAAGATTGTTTTGTAAACTATTATCTTTAGAAACTGCAAAAGATTCACCCGTGAGTATGGATTCGTTTACTGAAAAATCATTCGACTGTTGAATGACGGCGTCTGCAGCTACGAGTGTTCCTTCCTCAACTATCAAACTATCTCCAATTACTAAGTCTTCACTTTTTACTTCTTCTCTACTTCCATTTCTGATGACTTTACTAGTAGGTTGCGAATATTCCTTTAGCTTTTCAAGAGCATTTTTGCTTCTGGAAAACTGAAATAACGAAATAGCTGTTTGGAAGATAATAGCTCCACTTAGAAAAAAGCCATCACCTATATTTCCACTGATAAAATAAATTGATGCTGCCACCAACAACAAAATCATCATTGGTTCTTTTATTGTTCGCTTTACAGCATCTAGGAAAGAGTTTTCCTTTTTATAGTTTAAGGTGTTTCGACCGTGTTTCTCCCTTGCAAGAATCACTTCATTATCAGTTAAACCCTTAATATCAAGTTGATCCACGGTCATTATCAAATGTAGACATTAAAAACCTACATTCTTCAATTTTTATTTCTCACCTCATGCTAAAAATCCTGTTCCTCCAAGCATGCATTCAAATCGCGGATAATTTCTTCTTTATTCATGTCTTGTCCAATAAATACGATTTCATTGAGTCGATCTCCATAGGTAGGATGCCAACGGCTTTCTATAAATTCTCTATTTTCTAAAAAAGAAGCGTATTGTATGCGCTCTCCAAAAGGCATGCTTGCCCACCAGACGCCTGCCTTGTCGATGCGCGACGAGCCGCCAGCTTGGGAGAAATTCACTGCTTCGTCTGGTTTATCCTTTAACCAAAACAGTCCCTTCGCACGAATGATTGTTTGTGGATATTTATCTCTAAGGTATTCCCACAAGCGCTTTTGATTAAACGGTCGGTGCTCGCGGTATACAAATGAAGAAATGCCATATTCCTCCGTTTCTGGCGTGTGGTGATCCATTGTAAGTTCACGCTTCCAGCCCGCGTTTTCTTGAGCTCTTTCAAAATTAAAACGACCGGTATTGACAACTTGATTCAAGTCTACCTTCCCAAACTCTGAAGTAATAATGTTTGCTTCTGGATTTAGTTTTTTCAAAGCAGCTCGAATCACACCAATGGTATCGACATCCACTAAATCTGATTTATTCAAAATAATCACATCAGCAAATTCGATTTGATCCGTCAAAAGATTAACGATAGTGCGATCATCGCCCTCCATATTTGTAAGTTGACGATCCTCTAATCGTTCGGCGCTGCCGAAGTCTTTCATAAAATTGAAACAGTCCACGACGGTGACCATCGTATCGATGTAGCTGAATTTGGACAAATCAATTCCGCTTTCTTCATCTACAAAAGAAAATGTCTGAGCTACCGGCACAGGTTCGCTAATACCCGTGCTTTCTATGAGAAGATAATCAAATCTTCCTTCTTTTGCCAGGCGCTCGACTTCAATCATTAAGTCTTCGCGGAGGGTGCAACAAATGCAACCGTTACTCATCTCGACCAGCTTTTCTTCCGTTCGAGAAAGAACATTTTGATCCTTGACAATACGAGCATCTACATTTACCTCGCTCATATCATTGACGATCACGGCCACTTTCATCCCTTCCTTATTGTGAAGAACATGATTGAGTAAGGTCGTTTTCCCCACCCCTAAAAACCCGCTTAAGACAGTTACTGGTAATTTTTTCATTGT
>JBILSZ010000085.1:0-11525 GCA_044371755.1 Flavobacteriales bacterium
AACTTTCGCAGAAACGAAAAGCATTGCAGAGCCATTTGGACAAGTAGCAACACATGCGCCACAGCCGATGCAAGTAGCAGCATCAAACGACTTATCTGCATCTTCTTTCGGAACAGGGATTGCGTTAGCATCCAATGTGCGCCCGCTGGTATTTACAGAAATAAATCCGCCCGCTTGCTGAATGCGATCGAAGGCGCCTCTGTCTACCATCAAATCCTTGATCACAGGGAAACCTGCGCTTCTCCAAGGTTCAATATAAATGGTATCACCATCTTTAAATGAACGCATATGCAACTGACAAGTCGTTACGCCACGGTTTGGACCGTGCGCCTCGCCATTGATGAACATGCTGCACATACCGCAAATACCTTCACGACAGTCGTGGTCAAAAGTCACCGGATCATCACCTTTCTCGATGAGTTGGTAGTTCAATACATCCATCATCTCGAGGAATGACATGTCTTCAGAAATATCTGAGACTTTGTACTCCACAATTTTACCTGCATCCTTGGCACTCTTTTGACGCCAAACTTTCAATGTGAGATTCATTCCCATGGTCGTTATTATTTGTATGAACGTGCAGAAACCTTAATGTTTTCGTACACCAAATCTTCTTTAGTTAATTTTGGATTGCTTGGATCACCCGTGAATTCCCACGCAGAAACATACATGTAGTTTTCATCATCACGCAGTGCTTCACCTTCTTCGGTTTGGTATTCCTCGCGGAAGTGACCGCCACAACTTTCTTTTCTATCCAATGCGTCGATGCACATTAATTCGCCGAGCTCAATAAAATCTGCCACACGTGCAGCTTTCTCTAATTCTGGATTCATTCCAACCATTGAACCTGGCACACGTACATTCTTATAAAAATCCTCACGCAATTTTTTCACTTCTTCAATCGCAAACTTCAATCCCTCTTCATTGCGCGCCATTCCACAGTAATTCCAGATCAACTTTCCAAGTTTCTTATGATAATAATCAACAGGCTTTGTACCGCCATTATTGAAGAATGACTCTAATTGTTTTCTAACAGTAGTTTCGGCCTCTGCAAACTCAATTGTATCGGTTGAGATGCGTCCTGTCTTAATTTCATCGGCTAGGTAGTTACCAATGGTATATGGCAACACGAAGTATCCGTCTGCCAGACCTTGCATCAATGCTGAGGCGCCGAGGCGGTTTGCTCCGTGATCTGAGAAGTTGGCTTCCCCGCACGCGTAACAACCGGGCACCGTAGTCATCAATTCATAATCTACCCAAAGACCACCCATTGTATAGTGCACCGCAGGATAAATCATCATTGGTGTCTCGTATGGGTTTTCCGCCACGATTTGCTCGTACATCTGGAAAAGGTTGCCATACTTCGACTCAACGATTTTCTTACCCATCTTCACAATATCTTCATGACTAGCATTGTGCAAACCTTTCACATTCGCTTCTGCTTTTCCATAACGAACAATAGCATCACTGAAGTCGAGATATACTGCTTCACCCGTTGTATTCACACCGAAACCAGCGTCACAACGCTCTTTTGCGGCACGAGATGCGATATCGCGAGGCACCAAGTTGCCGAATGCCGGATATCTTCTTTCCAAATAATAATCTCTTCTTTCTTCAGGCAGATCTGTCGGGCGGAGCTTCTTTGCTCGAATCGCCTCTGCGTCTTCTTTATATTTCGGAACCCAGATACGTCCATCATTTCTCAATGATTCAGACATCAAGGTCAACTTTGACTGATGATCTCCTGATACAGGGATACAGGTCGGGTGAATTTGCGTAAAACATGGATTTGAAAACAATGCACCACGACGATGCGCTCTCCAAGCCGCAGTCACATTAGAACCCATTGCATTGGTCGACAAGAAGAATACGTTGCCATATCCACCAGTGCACAATACCACTGCATGTCCAGCATGACGCTCAAGTTCTCCAGTCACCAGATTACGAGCAATAATGCCTCGAGCCTTTCCATCCACAATTACTAAATCCAACATCTCGTGACGGTTGAGCAATTGAACGTTGCCTTTACCGATTTGGCGCGACATAGCGGAGTACGCACCCAACAATAATTGCTGACCAGTCTGACCTTTTGCATAAAACGTGCGGGATACTTGTGTACCACCGAATGACCGGTTGTCTAGCAATCCGCCATAATCACGTGCAAACGGAACACCCTGAGCCACGCATTGGTCGATGATATTCGCACTCACCTCTGCCAGACGATGCACGTTGGCTTCTCTTGAGCGGTAGTCACCACCTTTAATAGTATCATAAAACAAACGATAGGTGCTATCACCATCGTTCATGTAGTTCTTGGCAGCATTGATACCACCCTGAGCCGCAATAGAGTGAGCGCGGCGAGGGCTATCTTGAAAACAAAGGGCTTTTACCTTATATCCCATTTCCGCGAGAGAAGCCGCTGCAGAAGCTCCTGCAAGCCCCGTCCCAACCACGATAACTTCAATATTTCTCTTGTTGGCTGGGTTCACCAGGCGAACAGAGTTCTTGTACTTCGTCCACTTCTGATCTATTGGACCTTCTGGTATTCTTGAGTTCAACTGCATGACTATTCTATTTTAATCTGTTGAATTATGACAACAATTATTGAATCAACTTAAAGAAGAAAGCGATAGGCATCGCCGCAAAAATCGCGGGAATCACAATCGAGAAGGCATCACCCACCATGGCAATGGTATTCTTGTATTTCGCTTGATTGAAACCAAGTGATTGGAAGGCACTCTTGAATCCATGCAACAAATGCCAGAATAGAGAAATACAACCCAAGACGTATACAATTACTACCCAACCCTTGCTGAATATATACTGCATTTCACCATAAAGGTTTTCGAGCTTCTTTCCATCCACAAACATTGCCTCAGGCTCGATCGTAACGCCTGTTACGCGTGATCTGTACCAGAAGTGATACATGTGAAGAATGAGGAATAAAAGGATAAGCGTGCCAAGAAGCGCCATACTGCGGCTATACCATTTGCTGCTTGAAGAAGCCTTCTCGTAAGCATACTTCACAGGACGTGCTGATTTATTTTGAAAATAAAGCATCAATCCGTCAATTATATGCAACAGCAAACCTGCAAAAAGACCAATCTCCATGGTTCGGATAATGACATTGGTGCCCATGAAATGTGCCCATTCATTGAAAAGTTGACCTCCATCGTTTGCGAAAATGGTGGCGTTGATTGCGCAATGCACTACTAGAAAGGAAATCAAAAAAATTCCAGTCAGAGACATCCAGAACTTTTTGGTGATTGAAGACTTAAATAATCCCGTTGCCATATAGATAAGTATATTTTTTCGAGGCGAAAATAAGTGGCAAACCCTTACACTCCACTATTCCTTCTCATTTAGATTACTTCAAAATAACAAAAGATGGTAAAAAAAAGTTCAAGTAATAAAAAACCCCGACGAAAGTCGGGGTTTTGATATTCTTAAGTGAAGAATCTTAGTTCAATGAATGACGCTGGAAACCAACGGCAGCAAGATCTTTATCTACTGTCTTCAAGTACTGAGCTACTGAAAGCTTACCATCCTTGATAAACTCTTGGTTTACCAAAGTAGCTTCTTTGTAAAACTTGTTCAAGCGACCCATAGCGATCTTCTCAGCCATATCTGCTGGCTTACCTTCATTGATAGCCTGCTCTTTACCTACTTCGATTTCGCGTTGCTTCAAATCTTCAGGTACACTTTCCTCATCGAGAGCTACTGGAGCCATCGCGGCAGCTTGCATCGCTACATCACGACCAACTTCGTCGGTAGTAACTTTGTTGAACGCTACAAAAGCAGCCAACTTGTTACCTGGGTGATTGTAAACAGCAACGAATTCAGCGTTAGTGATTTCGTATTTTGACAAATCGATTTTCTCTCCGATTTTACCAATTTCTTCAGTGATTTTATCAGCGATAGTCAATGAAGTGCCTGGGTAGTTCATAGCTTTCAAATCATCGATGCTCGCTGGCTTATTAGCAATAGCTACATCCACGATAGTGTTTGCGAACTTATCAAAGTCTGCATTTTTAGCAACGAAGTCTGTTTCGCAGTTGAGAACTACAAGAACGCCAGTTTTAGCATCTTCGGTTCTCTTTGTGATTACGAGACCTTCAGCAGCATCGCGGTCGCTGCGGCTTGCTGCCACTTTCTGACCTTTTTTGCGAAGGAAGTCGATTGCCGCTTCGAAGTCACCATTGGCTTCTACTAAGGCCTTTTTGCAGTCCATCATACCTGCACCAGTGATGGTACGTAGCTTATTTACGTCTGCAGCTGTAATTGTCATGATATTATTTTATAAAAAGTTTGGACAAAATTGAATAAACAAAGCAAATTGGGGATGCCATTGCGCGATTCACAACTTAAAATTAACACTAGTCTTATTTAAGAGGCATTATTCAAGCGTAACGTGCGTGCAATATTAAGCCTCGCTAGCCGCTTTCTTGCGACCACGACCTTCACCACCCTTGTTTTCACCTTCTTCCGCAGTCTTATCAGCCTTGCGCTCAGAAAGTCCTTCGGCGATAGATTCGATAACTACATCGAGGATCTTCGTGATTGACTTTGTAGCGTCATCGTTTGCTGGGATTGCGAAATCCACTTTGCGTGGGTCGCTGTTGGTGTCAACCATAGCGAAAACTGGAATGTTTAGGCGCTTGGCTTCAGCCACGGCGATGTGTTCTTTCATAATATCGATTACGAATAGAGCTGCCGGTACACGGTTCATATCAGCGATAGAACCAAGGTTCTTTTGCATCTTCATGTAAGTGCGGTCCAACTGCAGACGCTCACGCTTGCTAAGTGTAGCAGCGGTACCATCAGCACCCATCTTCTCGATGTTCGACATCTTGCGAACAGCCTTACGAATGGTAACGAAGTTCGTAAGCATTCCACCAGGCCATCTTTCTGTTACGAAAGGCATACCGATAGCGCTCACTTTCTCTGCTACGATGTCTTTTGCTTGTTTTTTTGTAGCTACGAAGAGGATTTTCTTTCCTGACTTAGCAATCTGCTTTAGAGCAGATGATGCTTCTTCGAGCTTAACGACCGTCTTGTTGAGGTCGATGATATGGATTCCCTTCTTCTCACCGAAGATGTAAGGGGCCATGTTTGGATTCCATTTGCGGCTGAGGTGACCGAAGTGTACACCTGCATCCAGCAATTCGTCAAAACTAACTTTTGCCATTTGTATTAAATTGATCTTGTTTACTTTCTCTAAATGTCAACTGCCTGGTAGCCGACCCACGAAAACAATACAGAATTGTATGATTTTCGTGGGGCGAGTCCTGGCAGTTTGGATGCTAAACAAGCAGCTACTCGAGCCAATAAGCGATTAACGCTTAGAGAACTGGAAGCGCTTTCTTGCTTTCTTCTGACCGAACTTCTTACGTTCAACCATACGTGGGTCGCGGGTTGTAAGACCTTCAGCCTTCAACAATGTTTTCCATTCAGGGTTGAGTTCAATCAACGCCTTACTGATTGCCAAACGGAGCGCTTCAGCCTGACCAGTGATACCACCACCGTCAAGATTTGCTTTGAAATCATACTTTCCCTCGTTGCCAGTCAACGCAAATGGTTGATTGACGCGATACTGGAGTACCATCGTTGGGAAATATGTCTTGTAATCTTTACCGTTGATGGTAAAGCTTCCGGTACCTTCAGAAAGGTAAACGCGAGCAACTGCTGTCTTTCTGCGTCCGGATGTATTTGTTACTTCAGCCATTTGACTAAATTATTATCCTTTTAATTTATATTCCTTTGGTTGTTGTGCATCCTGCTCATGGTTAGCGCCAGCGTAAACGTAAAGGTTGCGATAAACCGCACGACCCAAACGATTCTTTGGAAGCATACCACGCACTGCCATCTCGATCATCGCGGTTGGGTGCTTAGCCATTGTCTCTTTTGGAGTGGCAAAGCGCTGACCACCAGGATAACCTGTGTAGCGGATGTAAACCTTCTCGTCCCACTTCTTACCTGTGAGCTGAATCTTTTCTGCATTGATGATAACCACGTTATCACCACAGTCAGCGTGAGGTGTGAAGTTTGTCTTATGCTTTCCGCGGAGGATGTATGCCACCTCGCTGCTAAGACGTCCTAATGTTTGTCCTTCAGCATCGATAAGAAGCCATTGCTTGTTGGCATTCTCCTTATTGGCTGAAATTGTTTTATAGCTCAACGTATCCATTGCTATTGATTTCTAGTGTTTTTCCTTTTTGAAAAACGGGCTGCGAAAATACTACCTTTTTTCGAAACTGCAAATACTTTTCAACATACTTTTTTGAAAAAAGCGAAAAAATCATGTAAAACAAGTGTTTTGCGCATTTCGGACGGCAAAAATAAGCCCTTTATCCGTTTCCCAATTATTTTTTGCCGTTGCTCGCCGAATGATTACCGTTCCTTCAGTCACCTTTATATATATGTAAACCCTGATGCATTTTTACGTTATGAATCACAGCAGATTCAACACCTATTTCACCTCTTAAAACAACACGTTATGAAAAACAGTAATGAATTCCCTAAGTCGATTCAAGGTCTCTGGATCTTCAACGACAAATGATATGAACTCAAAGTGAGTTTTTGTTTGGTTTTGTTTGGTTTTGGAAATCCTCCCCGGTGGTTCGGGGAGGTTTTTTTTTTCTAGAAAAACGCCCTCAATTGCACTCCACCTGCGTGAATCGTTCGAACCTGCTCAGGTTTGCGACCATTATAAGTAATGTTCAGCTGCAAACTCTTTCCCAAAGTACGCTGTAATCCCACGTTCCAAGTCACATTGAATCCCGGATTCAAACCCTCCAACATGTCGAAAGACAAACTATTATTCGCCTCTCCATTATATCGGATATTGAAAAAATTCACTCCACCCTGGAAAAGTCCTTTTTCCAAGCTATTCCAATTAAACTCTACTCCATAACTCAAGATTTCCGCACTTTCTAATCCTTGTGTATTTTGCTTATCACTCCATTCACCCACCAACGCAAATCTTCTCGTATTATCAGGCTGCCAACTCAGTTTGGGTTTGACAGTGATATATTCTATGGAATAATTTCTACCCGTTAAAAAATCCGACCCTATAGTGCGTACACCCAACTTCTGTTCACTATTCAAAATAATTGATAAAGGAAGCGCCCAGCGAAAAGCGACTTGATGAAAACGCTCCTCCCGAGACTCAAAACCATTGCTCAACAAATTTTTGCCCCGAGTATCCTGAATGGTATAGTCTGCTCCAAATATGGGATTGGCTTTATTAAAGAATAATACATTTCTCACAGACCCCGATAATGCAATGAGCACGCTATCTTCCGGAGTATTCGCAAAAGGATTGAACCGATCTGAACTCAACTCCCTGCCGGTTTTGCGATCCACTTTATAAGATGTCTGACTACTCCACCTTCCTACAAACTTCTTCCAAGATTTGTCATTGTTCCAATTCCTTCCCGTTTGAATTTGCAATGACTGACTGAACTGATTGGTATAGGTTCTCACATAATCAGTGGTCTGAATAAAACTGCGGATATAATTGGCTTCATATTCAAATTGCGCTACTTCAAACTCATTCAAATCCTTCACGCCATCACCATTGTAATCGATCCACACATATACTCCCTGACCTGGCTGTACCTCTAGATAGATAAATTCTCGTCGCTGCTCTAGACCACTGCCTACTTCATAAAAGGTGCTACTTAAAAGCCAAGCACTCGGTGTGCGGTAATAATACTCCAGACGCATCACCAATGTGTTTTCAGGTTCGCGCGTAAATAATTCCGGATCCACACTTCGCAACCTGCGATTGCTTACAATTGACTTAAAACGATTTTCTTTTTTACCGCGATGTTCAAATAAAAACCCGTACTCGTCGGCACGTGCGCTGCCGCTGAGCAGTCCATCTTTGGGCAGCCAATCCAATCGGTCGCGGTAGTACACCGAAGCATTATAACGTATTGAATCAGCAATACCCACACTCACTTGCCAATCATAAAAACGATAGGACCCAGCAACAGCGCTGTCTTGGCGCACACCAAAAAGTTGGTTGAGTTCATGTTCGTCCTTGAACCCAATTTTAAACTTCCCAAACGTGCGGCTGATATCACTGATATGACGAATGAAGGTAGTGCTGCGATTACCTTCGGTGCGCAGCGCAGAGGCTTGAACATTCGACTTCCATTTGCTTGTTAGTATATCAGTTCCCACATTTACTTTTCTGCCAGTAAAACCTGAGCCAATACTAAGTGCCTCGGCACCCCCGTATATTTTTCCAAACTTATCTCGTCGCCAACCTACAGAGGCACCACCCCAGTGCAAATCAGAACGCAAACTCAAATCTCGGATATTCCAATTGCGGTCAAACTCGACCTCTCGGAAGCGCTCTATTCCCACAAAATTGACATTTGCATATTCATATTGACCTGTAGTGAAAAGCTCTGACTTCACTTTTCTTATAGTATCTTCCCTTTGCCTCAATGCCATATCCCATTTGAGTTTGAGCGCATAGCCGACATCATCATTGCTGTCTATTTCTGAAAAGGTATTTAAATCATTGTTCGAAATACTTCCCTCTGCGGTAAGTATATTTCTTTTGTCCCACTTGATCTGATGACCCGCTGTGAGCATCTGTCTTTTTTTAGGTGTGGTCAATAAAAGAATTGGTGCATAATTTCCCTTACGCACTAGCACTCCGCCTACCAACTCTGGGGCGATCCATTTGTACTTTCTGCCCGCGGAGGTAAATCCATCTTCTACATAATCGCCGTTGCCTTGTCCTACTAGTGTAAACTGAACTCTATAAAATGCATTTTCACTATTAGTAGAAAAAACAAAAACACTGTCAAAGCCCAACGAATCTGCTACAAGGCGATAAAGGACATTGGAATTATTAAAACCTACACTATCAATTCCACTTCGAAATGCACTGAAAAAAGAATCCCCTGCATTGGCTAAAATCCCCTTGTCCTCTTGTGAAAGATCTTGCTGCAAGGGTTGATTTTTGGCATCAGATTCGGAAAAAAAATTGAGGTAAGTCCTGTTTTTTTCATCGCCAAAAACAGCCGCAGTGCTGATCATGGGGCGAGCAAACCGGCGCTCGGAATATTGAAATTCTACGACAATGCGTCTATCCTTTGTAATGAATTGTCGCGGTGTAAAAATAATTTCCGCTGCATTGTAATCTATGATGTAATCCTTGTCCTGTCCGCGTTCTAGTAATCTACCATCAATAAAAACTTGTTCGGTGCCAGCGAGAATTACGATAAACAATTCATTATCCGCACCAGTCAATCGATAAGGACCTTGATTGCCCTCAATACCCTGAATAAGATTGCGAGCAAACCGTCCTTTCGAAATAGAACCACTGGCTTCTACACTCAATTTCTTCATTCCTTTTTTGCTGCTTACTTCTTGGTCAGTAAAAACATAAGCTCCTTGGGCTCTTTTGAAGTAATTCATAAAATAGCCTTCCGGCTTTCGAAGAATGAAATCTCCGGCTATCAATTTGGTGTGCGCATCATAAACCTGAATAAAAACCTGATCAAAATCTTGAAGCTGTTGCGTATTTCCGTTGGGTTGAATGGGAATATTATCATCAGTTACCGAACCCATGATGCTAAACCGATCATTGAGTCTTCCGCTCACTTGTAAGTTGAGCGTTGAGCTGACCGTGAGGTTTTGAGCATTGCCAATGGCGATTCCTCGTGATATGGATCCCGATTTTTTTATTCCCGAATCATCAAAAAGCGAAGCGGTAGAGGGTGCCTCAATTTTGTAGCCAGTGATCATCGTGGAGTTTCCTTTCATGATAAGCGTGGTGTCTTTATTCCGATAATCATCAGGAATCCGCACGGGAAAAACGGCATAACTCACCACTACACTATCAAGACCCAGTGTATCGGGCAGCACCACAGTCGCATTGCGGATATTGACGTCCAAAGGAGTAATGGTTCGCCCATCTTTGGCTTGGATTATAAGAGTCTGCGGAATGAGGCTAAGGGTATCCAGTGTTAGTGAATCACTGTAGGCAATTACTTTTTTTCTTTGTGAAGAAATTTGAGCCCAAGCGCCCTCTGGCAATGTGCACCAAAGGAGCATCACTGCGATGACTTGACGGGCGATATTTCTACAAGCAACTGACAAGGGAGGCGCTGGACAAATGAATATTTTGGTTAAAAATTGTATTCGCGGGCCTAAATTACCGCTCATCACAAGTTTATCCCCACATTCAGTGATATTCTCTTAGCTTCGTGACAATGTTTTTAAGACTCCTCAAAGAAAGTTTTGTTTTCGCTTGGCAAGCCTTGGTGGTGAATAAGCTTCGCACCACGCTATCACTGTTGGGCGTTACAATAGGTATTTTCTCTATAATTTTCGTCTTAAGTGTCGTTGATTCCATGGAGGCTGATATGAAGTCAAGCCTCGATATGATTGGCAGTGATATTTTATTTGTTCAAAAATGGCCTATGGGTCCGGAAGAAGGCGATAAAGAATTCGAATGGTGGAAATACATGAGCCGCCGCCAGCCTTCTCTAAAAGATATGGAAAAATTGGACAAGAGGCTGGACGTTCATTCTGCTATTGCCTTTCAAACAAGCACAGAAAAAGCGGCAGAATACAAGAATAATTTCCTCGATCCGGTTTTTGTCACAGCGGTTTCCTACGAGTATTTAGAGACGATAACGCTCAAAATACAAACAGGCAGATACTTCACAAAACAAGAATGTGATGCGGGTAAAAATGTGGCCATCATTGGTTCGCTTGTAGCCGAACAATTGTTCGGTTCAGAGGAAGCTCTGGGCAAGGATATCAAAGTGGGTGGTCTGAAGTGTTCGGTGATTGGGGTTCTCAAAAAAGAAGGGGCATCTCTTTTTGGCAACGGTACCGATCAAGCGGTTTTTCTTCCCGTAGAGTTTGGACTTCGTTTAATGGATTTAGATTCTCAAGATGGGTCTATCATCGTAAAGGCAAAAGAAGGAGTGAGCAATCAGGAATTGAAAGATCAGGTCATTGCCACGTTTCGGGAGATTCGAAGTATTAAACCTGGCCGCGACAGGGATTTTTCCATCATTGAATCAAAAATGATATCGGGAATGGTCGACAGTATAGTGGGCGTTTTCAATATTGCAGGTATGATCATTGGAATATTTGCGATACTCGTGGGCGCCTTTAGTATTGCCAATATCATGTTTGTGAGTGTTAGGGAACGCACAAATATCATAGGCATACAAAAATCACTGGGTGCTAAAAATTACTTTATTCTTTTTCAGTTTTTGTTTGAGTCGATTGCCTTATGTTTAATAGGAGGCGCCTTTGGGCTTTTATTGGTTTTCCTATTGGCACAAATACTAACAGCGGCATTTGAATTTGAATTCATCCTGCCGCTGTCTCGTATTGTAATGGGAATAAGTATTTCTGTAATTGTAGGAGTGATTAGCGGTTTTGTACCTGCTTGGCGCGCTAGTCGCCTCAATCCAGTCGATGCTATACGCTCGAAGTAAAATCTAGAACTGAACTGCTATTCCGATTTGGTAAGTAAACTT
>JBILSZ010000184.1:0-3411 GCA_044371755.1 Flavobacteriales bacterium
TTCTCTATCTCGAAGACCTAATTGTGACAGAAGCCGCCCGCGGGCGCGGGCTTGGCAAAATGCTCTTCGAGGCCACCATGCGACAATCCCTCGCCGATGGCCGCAATGGCATGATTTGGCAAGTGCTCGACTGGAACGAACCCGCCATCCGATTCTACGATTCATTCGGCGCCACCTACGCCTCCGAATGGCTCAATGGCAAATTATCAAAACAACAAATAGAAGATTATTTAGAAAAAATATGAAGGTATTCAAGTTCGGCGGCGCATCCGTGAAAGATGCCGCGGCAGTTAAAAACGTATCCAACATTCTTCGGTCTTTTCAAAATGAAAAAATAGCGGTCGTCATCTCCGCCATGGGCAAGGTCACGAACGCACTTGAAGACCTTCACCGCGCCCGCATGGCCAAAGGAAATACCGCAGAGGTCATCAATGCACTCAAGGCTTATCACGAAAATATCGGTCAAGAACTTTTTGGCAACGAATACGAATCCCGCATGGCTCCTGTCTTTGCGTATTTCAAAGATTTGGAAGAGGTGATCGCACTGCCCCGCAACTCCAACGATGACCGCGACTATGACGCCATCGTGAGCTATGGCGAACTTTTCAGCACCGCCCTTGTGCATGCTTACTTGATTTTTCAAAATTTCAACGCCGCCTTCGTAGATGCGCGCAGCATCATCAAAACAGACGATCGCCACCGCGATGCGCGCGTCGACTGGAACAAAAGCACCCTCGGCTGCAATCTCATTCGCCAAAAATTAGAGGTGCACGACTTGGTAATTGTCCAAGGTTTTATCGGCAGCGGCAGCGAACAGCAGCCCACTACCCTCGGCCGCGAAGGTTCAGACTTCACGGCGGCCATCCTTGCCTTCATCATGGATGCACAAGATGTCACCATTTGGAAAGACGTGCCCGGTATGCTCAATGCTGATCCCAAACTTTTTCCAAATACCATTAAACTCGATAAGATTTCGTTTCGCGAGGCCATCGAACTTGCGTACTACGGTGCAAGCGTGATTCACCCCAAAACGGTGAAGCCTTTGCAAAACAAGAATATTCCTCTCCACATCAAATCGTTCATCGACCCAAGCGCTGAGGGCTCTGTGATTCAAGAAAACACTGAATTTGACCACCTCACACCTTCGTTCATTTCAAAGGCAAACCAAGTGCTCATTAGCATCACGCCTCGAGACTTTTCTTTTGTGGTAGAAGATAATTTGAAGGAAATATTCGACTTGCTCTCACAATTCGGCATCCGCATTCACCTCATGGAGAATAGTGCACTTAGCTTTTCCATTTGCATTGATAAGGATGAAACAAAGCAGACGAAACTTTTTGATGCTTTAAAAAATAAGTACACGATTCGCTATAACGAAGGAATGACGCTACTCACAGCGCGTCATTATTCTGAAGAAAATATTGCCATGCTCACCAAAGGCAAGGAAATATTACTCGAACAACGAAACAGACAGACTATCCGTTTCGTTGCTCGAGCTTTATAAAAGTAAAATCTTAGCTTAAAATCAACATCGCATCTCCGTAGCAGAAGAAGCGGTATTTCTCTTTAATGGCTTGCTGATAAGCATCCATGATAAGATCATAACCACCGAATGCTGTGGTCATCATCAACAACACACTCTCTGGTTCGTGGAAGTTGGTGATCAAGCTATCAGCAATTTGAAAATCAAAAGGAGGGAAAATGAACTTACTGCTCCAGCCATCAAAAGGCTTGAGCAAATTATTCGTGCTCACGCTGCTTTCAAAAGCACGTGCCACCGTTGTTCCCACCGCACATACTCTGCGACCGTTCGCCTTCGCTTCATTCACCATATCAGCAGTTGCCGCAGGAATGATCAATTGCTCACTGTCGGTCTTGTGCTTGGTCAAATCTTCTACTTCCACCGTGCGGAATGTGCCAAGACCAATGTGCAAAGTCAACTCGGCCATGTTGATGCCTTTGATTTCGCAGCGCTTTGAAAGTTCGCGGCTAAAGTGCAAACCCGCTGTAGGAGCTGCCACTGCACCTTCGTGCTTAGCGTAGATTGTCTGATAGCGGAACTCATCCTCAGGTTCTACTGGGCGTGTGATGTACTTTGGAAGGGGCGTTTCGCCTAATTCATACACCAACTTTTTAAATTCTTCGTGTGTTCCATCGAACAAGAAACGAAGCGTGCGGCCACGAGAAGTAGTGTTATCAATCACTTCAGCAACCAACTCATCGTTTTTACCGAAGTACAATTTATTACCAATTCTGATTTTACGGGCTGGGTCCACCACGGTGTCCCACAACAAGCTTGTAGAATTCAATTCACGAAGCATGAAAACTTCGATAATAGAACCCGTCTTTTCTTTGTTGCCATACATACGTGCAGGAAACACGCGCGTATTGTTGTTGACCATGACATCGCCTTCCTCGAAATAGTCGAGTACATCCTTGAACATGCGGTGTTCGATCTTTCCGGTCTTCTTGTGTACCACCATCAAACGCGACTCGTCGCGGTGCTTGGCTGGGTACTGAGCGATTAACTCCTGAGGCAGTTTGTATCTAAACTGGCCTAATTTCATGGTTGAAATCAACGTCTTAGGGTTTTAAATTTGGGGGCGCGAAGATAATACATTCGCGAGGCGTTGTCAAGTCCGTGGATTCCAAGGCTTTTCAGACGCACCCAAATCCTGTGTCAACTTCCTAGAAAGCACGAATAAATAGTCGCTCAAACGATTCAGGTAATGCATAATTACCTGAGGCACAGACTCGTGCTCATTTAGCGCCGCCACCAAACGTTCAGCCCTCCTACATATTGTGCGCGCCACATGGCAGTGAGAAACCACTGGATTTCCACCCGGCAGGACGAAGTTGCGCATGGGAGGCAAGACCTCATCCATGGCATCCATGCGTTGCTCAAGGAAGGTAACATCACGCTCATCGATTTGGGGCAAATTCATCTTTCCCACGTGTGATGGATCGAGTGCCAAATGACTGCCCAGCGTGAACAAGCGGTCTTGGATCTCAAGAATTTCGCTCTCGATTGCTGGGTGCAAATCGCGCAACAAGCCCAAATAAGAGTTGAGCTCATCCACCGTACCATAAGATTCGATGCGCAGATGATGTTTGGGAACGCGCGTACCACCGAGCAATCCCGTGGTCCCGTCGTCTCCCTTCTTTGTATAAATTTTCATAGTAAAAAGTAAACCGCCGCAAGATGCATAAGTTTTCGCAATTACGGGAAATACCTTAGAAGAGTCTCTTCTCAATGGTGTTCATTTGTTCTGTAGAAAGTCACTTTTGAAACACTTAGAATCAATTATACATGTTGGTCGGGCAGACAGATCGCTTTGAGGTTAAATTTGTCTTCTCCCCAATACTCAATCAAGCCTCCCGAACGGGAGGCTTGGTTTTTTTCCTTCACAA
>JBILSZ010000086.1:0-11253 GCA_044371755.1 Flavobacteriales bacterium
AGTGTATTTCATTAAACATTTGGGTGCTAATGTGAATCTAGGCAACATTGCTGAAAACGATGTGATTCCAATGGAATGCCTCAGAATTGGTTTGAGAGGCGATACTTTCTTCGAATATTTGCCGGAGAGTATTGTTTCTAAAATGAAAGCATAACATCATGATCAATGAAATCACAGTGTCTCAATTAAAGCACTGGCAAGACACCCAATATTCTTTTCAATTAATAGATATTCGAGAAGATGAGGAAGTAGCACTCGGCACCATTGGCGGCGAACACATCCCGATGGCTCGTGTTCTCAATCATTTAGATAAAATCAGAAAAGACATTCCAGTGGTAGTGCATTGCAATAGTGGCAAGCGCAGCAGCGCTGTCGTGTACACCCTTATGCACAAACATCAATACAACAACGTGCATAGCCTGTGTGGCGGTATTCAGGCCTACGCTGCTGAGATTAATCCCGCCGTTTTTCAAGCCTACTAACTAAAAAATCACCATGGAAATTATTCAACAAATCATAGACTTTACATTGCATATCGATGAAAAACTTCAGTATTTCATCGCTGAATATGGCACGATCACCTATGCAATTTTATTCTTGATTGTATTTGTTGAAACTGGATTGATTGTAATGCCCTTGCTTCCCGGCGACTCGCTACTCTTCGCGGCGGGCGCGCTTTGTGCAGCACCTGATAGTGAATTGAAAATTTACATCGTTATTCCATTGCTAATCGCTGCGGCACTTTTAGGTGACAATGTAAATTACTTTGTAGGGCGTTATTTTAGTGAACAGATAAAAAAGCGCGAGCGAATTTTATTTTTTAAAAGAAAATACATTGAGGATACGGAAGCTTTCTATGCAAAACACGGTGGAAAGACCGTAATCATGGCGCGCTTCGTGCCTATCGTTCGCACCATAGCTCCATTTGTAGCTGGTGCTGGCAATATGCCCTACAGAAAGTACATCACGTTTTGCATCGCAGGTGCTTTGCTTTGGGTAATTGGCCTTTCGATGTTGGGGTACGCATTTGGAAACTTAGAATTTGTAAAAAATAATTTCGAAATTGTGATTCTTGCAATTATCGGAATAAGTGTATTGCCTATAATTTTCGGATTCCTGAAAGCAAAATTCGGTAAGAAAACAGCATGAGAACATATGGCCTCATTGGTCTGCCACTGGGCCATTCTTTTTCAAAAAAATATTTCAGTGAAAAATTTGAGAAGCTCAAAATTGAAAATTGTGCTTATCAGAATTTCGAAATCCCTGATGTTTCTTTAGTTAAAGAAATCATACAAGCACACGACGATCTTCGTGGTCTCAATGTCACTATTCCATACAAAGAATCTGTGATTGCACATCTTGATGATATCGATGCAGAAGCAAAACTGATTGGAAGCGTCAATTGCATTCATATCGATGAAATGCGACAGACCATTGGATATAACACGGACGCTTATGGTTTTTATCATAGCATCAAACCTTTCTTAGAAAATAAATATGAAAGAGCCCTTATTCTGGGCACCGGCGGCTCATCGAAAGCAGTGGCGTATGTACTCAAAAAATTAGGATTGAAAGTTTATTTCGCCACACGAAATCCAAAGGATAGCTTTCACATGAGCTATAAAGAACTCACCCTAGAAAATATTATCCATTTTCCACTCATCATCAATACCACTCCAGTGGGTATGTCTCCAGAAGTAGAGGAGTGTCCAGATATTCCATATGAAGGTCTTACAGAAAAGCATTTTTTGTATGATCTCATTTACAATCCAGAAGAAACGCTCTTTTTAAAAAAGGGAAAAGAAAAAGGAGCACAAATTTCCAATGGGAAACTTATGCTCCAACTTCAAGCAGAAAAGAGCTGGCAGATTTGGAATCGCTAAGCGATGATTACCTCACTACCAATTGCGCTGTGCGCACGGTTTGCTCCTCATTGTTTTGTACTTGCACTATATAGACGCCCGCTTCATAATTTGAAACGTTCAACTGTGTTGTATTGTTGAATTGTCCTACCAATTGTCCAGTAGTATTGAAGATTCTCACTTGATTATTCTTACCAGAATGCGTGAGGAATACCACGTCCTGAGCGGGATTTGGATATACGGTCATATCATTTGATTCGGCCTCAGCTACACCTGCCGACAATGTTACAGCATCCAATAAATCAAGGATGTTATTTCCAACGCTAGAACCGAGATACAAACCACCTTCGTTTCCATAGGTTGGGTGAATGCCACCATAAAGTCTGCTAACTGCACCTTCGTTGGCAGCTTCCCAGATGTTGTTGAACTGACGAGGATTGCCCCATACACCTGTCCAAGTATTATCAGTAAACGCTACATCGTCTCCAAGTAAATGTGTCAATACAGTACCCATAGCACCGCTTTGAGAGCTGTGTCCAGATGGAAACTCAGGGAAAGGAGGCGTAGGATTCAACAATGGCAACCATTCAGCATTTATATACTGTCTGATATAAGTACCTGGACGTTCTGTGTTGAATACGAATTTTGTCTTCCAACAAGCTAGAAATGCATCGCTGAGTGCCATACCCAAGAAGCCATAAACAACAGCAGCTTTCTCAAGATTTGCATCCTCAGCAATCAATAGCTGACGAGCAAGACACATGCTATGACCTGGAGGAGTGATTGTACCAGCACCATCTGCCCACCACTGAGCGATACTAGTTTGTTCTGCTGTCAAATTCAAAGACACTTCATATACTTCGTTCATTGCAAGGTGCCATGCATCAGCCTCATCTGTTCCGAATTCAGGGATGAATTGAGAAGGCATAATAGCATCTTCAGAGTTGTCACTTACGAAAGGTCTGTTGCTACCCCAGTAAGGTTGCAATGCCTTTTGTGGATTGCCATTCACAATCTCTGGCTTCCACAATCCATCACCTTCTGGAATCACATAAGATGCAGGAAAATTATTCTGCTGACACTGATATCCTCCGTCAGTAACACTATATGCATATACAGCATTCGCCACAGCAACGCCGTAGTCTCTTGACTCATTAAAGAAAGGAACATCACCATATTGTGCATTGTACGCATCTCTAATTGCATGAAGGGCTGCTTGATTTTCAGCTGTGCAATTGTAATAAAGACTGTCTATGATTGCACATAATGCGTTGTTGGCAACAGTGGGCCAATGATATTCCACATTTTCATCAGGTGTCGGGCCGCTCTCGAATTGATTGGCTTGATTCTTTAACGAACCGTAAATAGGAGAACCATGCTCCACCGATTCATATAAAGCCATACCGATATATCCAAAAGAACGAGAAGCAACAGGAGGGGTAAAACCAGGAGTTTCTGGTACAAGTTCGAGCAAAAGCTCAACATAGTCGTTGGCAACGTCCGCAGAATAGTTGTTGAGGTTGGATTGAGCGGTTGCGTAGACTGAAAACACAACGCCCAAAAGCGCGAGGTAAAGATTTTTCATCTGATTAAAGTTGTTGTTAGTGGAGCAAATATACAAACTTATCGAACAAAACCAACTTTTCATCGAAAAATAACAAAATTATCACGCCTACACTACTCTATTCATATCGAACACCTTACCCCTAAAATCTTCCAAAACACCTTTATTTCCTAACTTTGCCCGCTATGACGCTCACCAGAACTGCCTTTATTCAACAATTGCCTGAAATCACCGATGAGTTGCAATTGTTATTTGACAAAGGTGCTTCGATCTCTATTTTCGACATTGGGGCTTGTGAAGGAGAAGATGCGGTAAGATACAGCCGGCTTTTTCCAAGTGCTTCCATCTTTGTTTTCGAGCCTCGTCCCGACAATCTAAAAAAGATTCAAATCAACCTGAGCGAATATAAAGTCACAACTGCGCGTGTGTGCAATGTGGCTTTATCCTCCTCAAAAGGTACTGCCGTATTCTACCTCAGTTCTGGCAAGCCCAAAGAAGCAGGAGAATCTGATGAATGGGATTATGGTAACAAGAGCTCATCCTTATTGCCTCCAGGTGAAAAAATGAAAGAGCACACTGAATGGCTCGAATTTAAGGAAACCTTAGAAGTCCAGACCGAACGACTAGATACATTTTGTGAAAATAACAGCATTTCGATAATTGATTTCATTCACATGGATGTACAAGGGGCTGAACTCATGGTGCTTGAAGGTGCTGGTAATATGATTAGTCAAATCAAGGCCATTTGGATGGAGGTCGAAGCGGTAGAACTCTATAAAGGCCAACCGCTCAAAACCGACGTTGAAAAATTTATGGCGGCTAATAATTTCATTTGTGTGAAAAGTACGGTTGGCGCCGTGGCTGGGGACCAACTTTATGTGAATAAAAACCACATCCCGCCATCCACAATCAATGCCTTAAAAAAACTCGATCAGCGAAAACGTACCAAAGCTCGAATTCGCCAATTTTATTATCGATTGCGCAATAAGCTCAGCGGAAAATAATCTTCGCTCACTCGCCTATGATTTTTGTTTATTTACAAGGGGGTCTGGGAAATCAAATGTTCCAATACGCATTTGCGAAAGCGCTTGCTTTAGAGAAAAATATGCCCTTCGTAATAGACACTTCCCATTTCGAAAAAGCTGCCTTACTTGGAGAAACGCCTCGAAGTATCCAACTCCAACTTTTTGAAACGGAGTTTAAAATCACATCCGCGTTTGATACCCAATTTATACATGATATTCGATATCCATCCCTTCTGAAGCGCGTATGGTTTAAAATTACGCAGCGCTATCCTTTAGAAATTGTCAATGATGATAATTCGCTAGACACAGTGAAAGCTTCGTCAGCTGATCATTATTTTTTGTCCGGATATTTTCAAAAGGAAATTTACTTTCAAAATAATCAAGACGAAATCCGCAGAGATTTTCAAAGCAAAGAAAATATCTCAATACCATTTGAAACGCACGCAGAAACAGTAAGCGTGCATATCAGAAGAGGTGATTATATTACCAATGCCAACGCCAGCGCACACCACGGCGTGTGCGGAATGGACTACTATGAACGAGCATTTTCATATATAGAATCAAAAATTTCAAATCCCCAATACATCTTCTTTTCGGATGATATCACATGGTGCAAGGAGCATTTTAAAAATAAAGTAAACGCATACTTTATAGAAGATCGCGCTGATAAACAAGAGCATGAAGACCTCATGTTGATGAGCAAATGCGCCCATCACATCATAGCCAATAGTAGTTACAGTTGGTGGGGAGCATGGCTCAATGCCAGTCATACAAAAATCGTAGTTGCACCTGCGCGTTGGAACAATGCTCAAACCAGTGCTACCAATCATTATGTACCATCAACATGGAAGCAGCTATGAGTCAGCCTCTGGTAAGTATCGTCATGCCGGTTTTCAATTCGTCATTATATCTTCATGAGACGATTATCAGTATTGTGAATCAAACCTATACTAATTGGGAACTCCTCTGCATAGATGATGGCAGCGTAGATGATAGCGCATCGATCATTCATGCATTTCAGGATAATAGGATACGCTATATCCGAAACGAAAAGAATTCTGGTATCGCTTACTCTCGCAACCGTGGTATCAGCGAGGCGAAAGGTGAGCATATAGCATTTCTTGATTCAGATGACCTCGCGCATCCAGAGCGCCTTCAAAGACAGGTTGAACGAATTACACAAGACCCAAGTGTCGATGTAATCTTAACTCGAATCCAGCAAATTGATGTATATGGCAATCCTGCGGGCAAGTGGCCTGAGGATGAAATGTATGTTTCTGAGAAAGCAATAAAAGAAAATCTTCCTTATATCAACTGCCTAGCCCAACCATCTGCGATGGGAAAGAAAGAAGTATTTATTGAATTCCCTTACCGCAGTGAATATAAAGACTCAGAAGATTATGCGCTCTGGCTCGAGCTTCTCATTGCTGGAAAGCGCTTAATTAAAATCGACGAGGCCTTAACCTATTACCGAATTCGTCCATCCAGTGAGACACAGCGCTCCATTAAAGACCCGATTAAAAAAGATATTCGATTCCGAGAAACCTTCTGCGACTTGATGCGCGAAAATCCAAATGCGCAAAGTATTATTTCGATTCAAACAAAAATCATCCGCACTCAAAAAATAAACGCGCTCAAGGAAAAATATATTAAAAAACCAATAAGAGGTATTCTAAAGGTATGGCGAGCTAACCCTGTTTTATTGGTAATAAAACTCATTCAACTTTATCTTTTTCTTCAAAAAAATAAAGAAAAAAAATACGCCTACTTCATCCCATTTTACCACATCGGAGGGGCTGAAAAAGTACATCTCAGTATTGTCAATACATTTAAGCAATCGGACAACATAGTATTTTTTACAAAAACCTCTGGAGAAACCGGTTATTTGCAAGAATTCAAATCACATGCCTCTTGCATTGATATCGGCAAATTAGCTTGGTATCCATTCTTTAAAAAAGTAACTGGAAAAATGATTGTCAACTTTGTCAATCACTCAAAAATAAAAACCGCGTTTAGCAGCAACTCTATTTTCTTTTATGAAAATATAGCAGGTTTCGATTCAAAAATTCGATGCATCGATTTGATGCACGCCTTTGTACATCCCGAAGAATCAGGTCCGGAAAAATGGTCACTTCCTGTTATTTCACGATTACAACAGCGTATTATTATTGGTGAAAAGACAAGACGAGATTTCGAAGAGTTTTATCGAAAAAATAATGTCGACTCTCAGTATCTGGAAAAAATCGAACTCATTAGAAACTTCGTTCATATACCAAATGAGGTGCACCAGCACAAAGAATCTAATATCAAGCTCATTTATATCGGACGTGGAACACCAGAGAAAAGAGTCAATCTCGCCGCGCTAATTGCCCAAAAGGCTAATGAATCTTTCCATGCACCAGCCATCACGATGATAGGTGATATTGGATATGCAATAGATCCTGAATTAAAAAAATCTTGTTTATTCAAAGGAATCATTCGTGACGAGAGAGAGGTTGTGAAACATGTACTCCAACATGATATACTCCTCCTTACCTCCAGCAGAGAAGGAATGCCAATGGCTGTGGCAGAAGCAATGGCATGCGGCGTCATTCCAATTGTGACAGCAGTCGGAGATCTCCCAAATCTCATTGAGAATGGTGTAAATGGCTTTCTTTTGCCTGTAGAAAATGAAGGACTTATTGTACAAAATGCAATAAGTATCATCGAAAGCTTAGCCTCCGATCATGATAAACGCAATCGAATCGCCCAGAATGCTCGTGATACGGCTATGTCACTGTTTGGAGAAGAACGCTTTAGAACTCTTTGGAAAAAAACAATAGAGAAAAATGGATAGTCTTAAAAAAATATGGCACCATCCGTTGACGAAGAATTTCTTCGTTTACAGTTTTGGTGCTTTATTTTTAAAAGGAATATCATTCATACTTCTTCCCCTCTACACCTCTCTCCTATCTCCCGAAGAATACGGTGTACTTGACTTACTGGCAACGTTTACGAATATATTGGACATATCATTATCATTAGGCTTGATATCGGCACTGATGATTGAATATTTTCATTATACCGATCAACAACGAAAAAAAATATTTGACACCGTAATTTCGATCTTTCTTTCTTTAAGCTTAGTGCTATATGTGATCGTGATTTGCATTGCAGTTCTTTTTAAAGAAAAACTATTTACCTCAACCCCTTCCCTACTCATTCTATTGTCAGCACTAACTGCTTATTTGACCTTTTTTCAAACGTTCACTATTACTATTTTGAAACAACGAGAAGAAGCGAGGCGAGCTACTATACTACAAGTTGCAAGTGGTATTATTAGCATCAGTCTTAATGTCCTTTTCGTGTATGGTTGGTCGTGGGGCGTTTCAGGAATTATTTGGTCTTCATTCATTGGAGTGCTTCTTTTTAGTGCATATGCTTTTTACTTCATTATAAAAGAACTTCAATTCAAATTCGTATTTGATCGCACACAGTATACTCACTTTCTAAAACTTGGATTGCCCTTTGTTCCTAGCGCGGTGATGCTTTGGTTGATGACGAGTGCCAATCGTTGGATACTACTAAACTACACCGACCTCGAACAAGTAGGATATTATTCGGTAGCTTTTAAGTTTAGCAGCCTATTCGAACCATTGATTATTGCTCCTTTTCTCAGCGCCTACACTCCGCGCGTGATGAAGCGTTTCCAAACAGGGGACTATACTCAGGAGCTTTACAAATTCCTCTTGGGAGGAATACCTGCTTTCATTATCATGGGTTTTGCCCTGCAATTGCTGGCAAGTTGGATGATTGATGAAAAATTCTATCCTTCGCTTATTCTTATTCCGCTGTTGGTATTCAACGCATACTTCAGTTTAATGGCGCAGGTTTGCGCTTATATTTTAGTATACAAAAAGAAAATACTAGGCATGCTCTCAGCTATTACTGGAGCGGCTATCATTGGCGTCGCCACCAATTTTCTTTTAGTACCTGCTTATGGCGCGATAGGTAGCGCCATCGCTTACAACCTAAGCGGCCTAACATGGCTCATTTGGATTTATCTACTCCAAAGAAGAGAACGATTAAATTTGAAGCCGCATGGACATTAAGAAATTGCTGCTCGATATCGTCACTTTCAATTTTACTGATCTTAAAAAAAGATGGGATAAATTGTTGCGTCGTTTTCGCAGACAGTTTCTATATAACGAAGTTAACAAACCACTGCCACAAGATATTCCTATCATTATCAATAACCGCGATCGCTATCGCTATTTAAAGCTTGTCATTGACCGTTGTGAAGAAATAGGATTGACCAATATCATTATTCTCGACAATGATAGCACGTACCCACCGCTTTTAGAATATTATAAAACCACAACACACAAGGTAATTCGCACGGGGCGCAACGGTGGTCCAAGAGCGATTTGGAGCAGTGAAGAAACGAAGACTTATTTATCCAACTACTACATCTACACCGATCCGGATGTATTGCCGGATTTATCGGTAACTTTAAGTTGTATTGAAAATATGCTGTCAACGCTTCAAGCCAACAAAGGTTTAGAAAAAATTGGCCTCGGATTGCACATTGATGATTTGCCTGATCATTTTGATCTCAAACAAGAAGTCATTTCATGGGAAAAGCAATTTCATGTAAATGAAATAAATGAGCGTTATTTCAAAGCACCAGTAGACACCACCTTCGCATTGTATGCCCCTTACCAGCAAGGAGGAGGTGAGTGTGCTGCCTATCGCACGCGCGCACCTTATCTAGCCAAGCATTTGCCTTGGTATGAAAACACCGCGCTACCGAACGAAGAAGATGTTTACTACCGCGAACATGCGAAGCCTGCGGATTCGCATTGGACACAAAGAATGAACGAACGATGAAAAAATCAATTTGCTTCTTCAGTAGTTTCTTTGTGGGCGGGAAAATTCCATACTACGTCGAATACTATCTTACGCAGTGTCGACCGCACTTTGATGAATTTATTTATTTGTATAATGAGCAAAGCTTAGATACTTCTTCATCGGAATTTTTAGCACAAAAAAATATCCAAGCCTTTCCCGTAGAAAACGAAGGTTATGATTTTGGCATGTGGTATAAAGCATTTCAAACAATTGATCCTTCGGCGTATCATATAGTAAGCTTAATCAATGATAGCTGTATTCTATTTCGACCTATAGACGATGTATTTACCGCAATCAAAAATTCATCTTCTCACTATATTGGGATGTTGCGCAGTGATCGCTTTGCTCCGCATATTCAGTCCTTCTTTGTGATTATTAAAAATGAAGCTGTGCCCCTTGCCTTTGAGTACTTTTTACAAAAAGGTATTGTTACAGACTACCGTCAAGTAATTCAAACCTATGAAATTGGATTGAGTCAATATATGATTCAGCGCGGCCTCAAAATAGAAGGCCTATACAATAAAGGTTTTGAAAACTTTAATAAAAATCCCTCCTTCGCTCGAGTCAAGGAACTCATCGAAGAGGGAATGCCGATGATTAAAAAGAAAATCGTTTTTAGAAATTACCGCGGCCTTGAGCACTATTGGGTTGTTCGCATGAATTTCAATACAGACTATAGAATCTACTTTAATTTTATAAAAAAACAATACAATAAAGAAACCCTCATTGACATGGAGCGCGTGATGATTGACGCTCCTCGTCAACATCACTTTGATTTATTCCTATTCGCTATGGCTCGCGGCATAGCAAATTTCTTGCGCGCTATTCCAGGGATGCGCTGGTTATTTCATCAATTCATTTTGCTAATAAAAAAATTTAGAAAATGAAGCGCATAGCATTCACCATCATCAATTATTTTGGAGAAAAGGATGTGATGGCATTTTTTTCTAATGAGTTATTGCTACAAAAAGAAGTGGAGCTCCTACCCATTCTAGTAAATAATGGAAGTAATGATATCCAAGGCTTGCAAGACTTTTGTAAAAAAAACAGCATTCATTTTTTGAACCCAGGCACGAACCTAGGATATCTCAACGGTGCTGCATTTGCACATGATTATTGTAAAAAAAATAATATCTCTTTCGATTGTTTTATATTATCCAATTACGACATTCTCTTTCGAAGTGAATACGATTTGAAAAATCTCATTGACATTGCGCATGAAAGAAGCCTCGACGTATTTGGCCCGCAAATTTTGAATATGCCATCTGAAAGTGTTGCAAACCCCATGTTCGAAACGCGCATTACTCAAAGTCATATTCAGCGATTGGTCTTTGTAAATCGGTTTTATCTTTTATCTGCACTCTATCAAATTCTTCATATTCTTAAAAAGAGAATTCAAAAGAATAATGCTCCTCAAAAAATAGGCGCAGCACTTTGTTATGCCATTCATGGTAGTTTCATGTGTTTTTCAAAATCATTTTTTGAAAAAAAGGGAATACTACAATATCCCTCTTTTCTCTACGGTGAAGAACTATATATCGGAGAGCAATGCCAAATTATTGGCGCACAGTGCGGCTGGACGGATGCCGTGGTGATTGAACATCACGAGCACATTACAACAGGTATAATAAAAAGTAGAAAACATGTTCGTTTTCTCTACGAAGCATTATCTTTTTTGAAGAAAAATTACTTCTAAACATGGTCAGCATCATCGTACCGACATACAATGAAGAAAAGCACATTGCAACGTTGATTGAATGTTTGCTTGCGCAAGACTATCCACAAGACCAATTAGAGATATTGATAGCCGATGGAAGAAGCACAGATAAAACAAGAGAAATAATTGAGGCTTATTGTAAAAAATACAATAACATTCACCTGCTTGATAATCCCGAAAAATTTGTACCCACTG
>JBILSZ010000087.1:0-11169 GCA_044371755.1 Flavobacteriales bacterium
TTGTGGTCGCAAATAACTACCGCAAAAATGATTGGAAGCCTTATTTATTTCACACCAAAGATTTTGGAAAGACGTGGACATCATTGGTGAATGAAAAATCTGTGTCTGGTCATTGCTTGAGCGTGGCGCAAGATCCAATCGCTCACAACCTATTATTCCTTGGCACAGAACACGGATTGTATGTCAGTTTTGATTATGGAAAAAATTGGGAAAAATGGAAAGAAGGATATCCTTCTGTAGCTACGCAAGATTTGAAGATACATCCCGTCGAACATGACCTCGTAATTGGAACGTTTGGCAGAGCGGCGTATGTATTGGATGATATCAGACCATTGCGAACTTACGCGCAATCGGCGGAGGCATTCAAGAGTAAAATAAAAGCATTGCCTAATCCTGTCGCGTATCAAGTAGAAACGTTGCGACCAAGAGGGCAGAGGTTTGGTGCAGACAGCTATTATCAAGGAGGTAATCGCACCACCGTTGCACGTCTCAATGTTTATCTAAATCTTCCTGAAAAGAAAGACGACAAATCGGATAAAAAAGAAGAGAAACCAAAAGTGGACAATGAAGGAAAAGTGAAGGTGGTGATACTTGATGCAAAGCGTGACACCATTCGTACATTCAATCACAAACCTGACAGTGCATTCAATGTTATTTATTGGGGAATGGAGCCGAATGGTTTTGATTGGCCGCGACGCAAGGAGCGTGAGGATAAGGATAAACCAGGCGGCATGGTATCGGTGCCACCAGGAAAGTACACCGCCATTTTTGAATATGATAAAGTGAAAGATTCATCGGAAGTAGAAATACGTTTTGACCCGCGACTTGTTTTTAACACGAATGCATATAACAAAGCGAAGAGAGAAGAGGCGCAACTGAAAGGTTCTGTAGAGCGCGCCTCGAAGGTGATGGAAGGCATACGGGAGTGTCGGAAGATTATGGAAGCGTATAAAAATTCATGGGTTTTTGTAGAAGATTCATTGAAAAAAACTGTTCTCGCCGAAGCAGATTCAGTTACTAAGAAATTGAATGATATTGAGCAAATGTTGTTTTCTCCAGAAGGCCAAAAGGGGATACGTGATGATTCGAAGTACATCATTTCGGATTTGTACAATGCCTCAGGTTATGTATCACAGGGATCGGTGGAATCAGGTTCAAATGCCCAGCGCGCCTTGGAAATCGCGGATGATCGCACGAAGCAATTATCGAAGGCATTCAATGAATTTTTAGAGAAATCGTGGACCCCGTGGCGCGCCATTGCCGACAAAATCGAAATCAAAAAAGGAAAAACCGTGGAGCCGGTGGAGTAAAGGAACGGAGGTACTGAGGGACGGAGGGACGAATTCGGAATGATCAATTCGCGATGACTAATTCGCAATTCAAAATTCCAATCTCCAAATTCCAAATTCAAAATTCCTCTCCTGTTCCCCACCTGCCCATGAATGGGCAGGCTATTAACGTTTATCTTTTCCCCCCTATTTCCTATTTCCTACTCCTACTCCTACTCCTACTCTTTCGCCCCTCGCCCTTACTGCTCCACCACCACCTTTGTACTGCTCCTCACGCCTTTGTTGTCGATGGCGGTGACGAGGTATAGGCCTCGGGGGAGGTGATCGATGAAGAGGGTTTGTTCTTGGGCGCCGCTGAAGATTTCATCGTAAACCATTTTACCATTCATGTCAAAAATCATCGCATGTTGGATCGCGTTTTCTGCTTTAAGGAAAACGCGATCCCGCGCGGGATTCGGATAAATCGAAATTTTATTCCTCCCCGAAAGTTCACTCAAGCCGCTGAGTGAACAGTCGGTTACAATCTCATTCCCACACGCGTCGAGTTTGATGACCCAGGGGTGTTGGATGCTAATTTGTGTTTCAAAATAAGTTCCCATCGCATCGCCTACGGCAACAATACAATCATCACTCGTTGTTTCCAATTCTGTGAGGTAAGAAGCATTTTCATATACTTCTAAGTTGATGGGTTGGTAATAAAGATTTCTCCATTCCACCTCCATCTCGGCATTGATTTTCATTATACCATAGAAGGAATATTGGGGATCTACTAGGTTATCGCCCAAGAACAGAACAGCTAACCCGCCATCATTTGTTGGCACTACATCAATTACGCTAGATGAGCTTTCCGAGCCGCTTATAACTGACTCATTCGACATCTCGCCGGTAAGAGGATCAATGTTGACTACTTCGAAGTAACCTTGCCAACTACTATCGAAAAAGCCAGGGAAATTTACGTAAGTAATTTCAACATAAACAAGTTTCAACTGCCCATCCGTGGTCATACACATGTATCCGTCTGTAAAGGCAAGAGCTTCTCCGTTTTCAATCTGATGTGTCTCCCAAAGCTCCTCGCCAGTTATAGCATTGTAACAAACAATGTAGTTTCTGCGATGTGAGCCAATTAAAAGTCTCGAGAAACTAACATATAGTAGGGAGTCATCAATGATGAAAGAAGTGGGCCTACTAAAATCGTAATCGAGTTCAATAGTAAAGCTATCTAGTAATTCTCCCTCACTAGAATATCTTGACATATCCAGCTCATTCCATGGGATATTACCGCCTGTGTAACCCAATATTATGTCTCCGTTACCCAATTCTCCACCACCCCAACCTTGCAAGTCAGGATCTTGGATATCGTCGACTTCCCATATTGCATCAAGATTTTCATCTAATCTTATAATATCTGCTCCAGTGCCTATGTGATTCCCAGCAAGAACATAACCCCCATCTTGTGTTTTGAAAAAACCTCTATTCCAAACGATAAAATATTCACCTTGACTAAAGTTAAATTGATGTTTCAGCTCGTTGAAATTACCGTTTTGATCTATTTTCAAATAGCCTAGTTTATAATTAGACCCGTCCAAAGTATATCCGGAGGGCACATAATATTCTCCAGTTGCAATGTTTTCTTCTACGCCAATTGCCGCACCCATGGATACACCATCATTCAAGTACACATTGTTAAACTGCGCCGTTAGGCGCAGTTCAACGATGCAAAGTAATATGAGGGTTAAATATTTCATCATCTTATAACAATGAAGGATTTATTCGAAGTTTGATCTTGTGAAATCAATTCCAAGGTGTACTGCCCATTTGCCAAATATTGGACATTGATGACCATGTTCCTTTCCGATTTTGAAACTATTTCAATTCGGCATTGACGGCCAAAAGAATCTAAACATCGATACGAACAGTCTAACAGATTGATATCAGAAGTTTCGATTTGTAATATCTCTGATGTTGGGTTGGGAAACAACTCAAAAGCAACAGGAGATTCGTTGTTTTGTCTTTTGGGTTTGGCAGAACGCAACTCACGTGGCAACTCGTCATAATGCAAGTCACCATGATGTGGTACTGAAACAAAAAGATCATGGATGGCAATTGCCATGCGATAGGTAAGAGGATACTCTGGCACGATGAAATCTTTAGCAAATCCGCTATAACTCGCTTGAAGAGAATAAGAAGAAATTCCATTCATTTCAGCCTGCTCTACCAGATTAGAAAGTAAAGTCAAATCCTTGTATTCATGGGTATCTTCCTTGAGGTTTGCAAGCAAGTCCGAAATTGAAGTGTTCAATTGTGACCAGTCCATGGTTTTCATGGCTTTGAGCAGTATGCTTCTCGCGGGATTAAGTGCATAGCCCTCTTCTCTTAACGTTGTTAGAATAGAATCTTTATTTGTAAGAGTGCTGTCTAGTCTCACGCTTATATACTCCATAAAAAGTTGTTGACGATAATCACTTAAGGCTTGATTCAATTCTATTTGTAGCATTTCTTTTTCATCAATCATATTCATTGCCGCATAAATGGAATCTTTCTCCCAGGTGGAAAGTGGCTCTTCCAATTCCTCCAACTTTAACAACACATCCCCGTTTTTTAGTGAGCTTGCGTTGCTCACCAAAATAGAAATCAGCATTGAACGCGGGATGTCTTGTTCCTTTTGCAGTACTTCCAAAATATTTTCTGTACTAAGTGCGGGACTTATCTCTATTAGTTCATTATAACGATAAAGAAGGTTATTGACATTGATGCCTTCGATTTGATTTTTATAATAATCAGTTTGTCCGTCATCTTTGTAGTTGTCCAACTCCATTTGCTTATCCAAGGCGTTTTGGAGTAATTGTGATCTGTTTTGAAAGGAAAGAGTGGTTCCACACTGAGGGTTGGATGAGGGAACTATAATTGTTGTGACACCCGAAATTTGCTGAGTGGTATTGAAAATTTCTGAGACCCTTGGTCGGAACTGGTGAGAGCCTACATTCACAGCTAGAATACGTCTCCCTGTTGAGAAAATAGAGTTGGGATTCATCGGAAATATATTTGAACGACTGGTGGAGTTATCTACAAATATATTCGAGTTAATTCCAGCATTTGGATTATTCGAATTGGCATTGATCTCCAAGTGCCTACGATTTTCAAAGAAATCATTGCAAGATAGAATTGTGCCATCTTGAAATGTAGTCCCTGTATTCCTATTAACGTTGAAACTTCTAAGTCCGAATGTGTTTCCACGAAATTCATTCTCGTGGATTTTAATGTCTGCTGCACCGCAGTTATTAATATAGCAACCCACGCGCATATTCGCGTCATTGGTGCTTGATAAAAAGAAGGTATTGTACTGAACTATTGTGGATGCGCACGCATTTAAATAAAGGCCATATGCCGGTCCAGAATGAACCGCGGGAGACGTCGGATCTGTAGGATTTAGCGTACCATCTTGGGTAAAATTACTCCAGATTCCATTGACATTTACAAAGCTTGGAGGTATTTCAATAGTAATGGAAGGTGCGGTATTAAGATTTTGAAATCTACAATTTCGAACAGTACTTATATCGGCCCATAGCGTGGCATAAATCCCTCTATAACATCTGAACTCAGTGAATTCTACAACCATATCGTCAGGGCATTGTCCTCGATTCTGAATTCCATAAACGAAACCATTAAAGGCATTGGGGTATTTTACTGTTGGTGTTATATGTTCGGTTACGATGCACGAAGATCTGAATAATGATAAACCAGTCATATTAAAAATATTCGATGCATTACCATTTAAAAGATTCACGTTTGTATTCGACCAAGTGCATCCCTCGAACTTAATACCCCTCGTGTGATTTAGTAACACTCTAGGACCGATGTTACTTGATGTATTTAGACTGGCGCTATTTACTTCAAAAGTGACTCTAGAAAGTCGGCTTTTATTTTCAGCGTCGAGGGTTGAAGTTACCAAGTCACGGGTATTATTTCTGAAAGTCATTTCATTTGCCCAAATGTAACCTCCTGAACTGGTAGCATTTTGGCTAAATGCATTCAAATTCCCAGTGAAAAGTCTTACTCCTATTACGGCGCGCTCAATTATAGCACCTTTGTCAATTCTTAGACCTCCCTGTCCGTTGTTGCCGTCGGTATCTTGTGTGAAGAAATTTGTAATGCTCTGTGCAACCGCGTCATGAGTGTTATTCGGAGTTCCTAATACTTCAATTCCATGCCAAAAGGTATTAGGACAATGTGCAGATAGACTACCCCCTTCTATGTAAACACGCCCACCTTGTTCTACTCTAATCATCGCAGAAGGCAGAAACCTTAGATTAGCAGAAATTTTAAGCCTTCCACCATTTTGAACAAGAATCATAGATCCTATGGTTCCCGTATTTGCTCCTGTTGTATTTATTGAGAGATAGCCACCAGATTGAACAGTGATCGAATTATAATCTTGAACGTTCATATTGACGGTTTGCGTATTTGAAACCGTTAGGTTTGGTCCAGCTGTAAAATTAATAGTCACCGGAACTTGAACCGAGCAGCCTTGTGGGCTTGTTACGGTAGCAGTATAGCTTCCAGGACAAAGGTTGGTTGGATTAAAGCCTGACACATTACCCACCCAACTTATAGTGTTATTAGGGCTATTAGTAGTTACCAAGACAGAGTTATTGCAGCCGGTAGCGGAGCATAAATCGATATTCGTGGTAGCTGAGGCGGTTGGCGATGGAGCGCTTGTGATTGTAAAGGATTGTGTTCTGGTACATACACCATTGATTGTTGCGGTTACGGTGTATGTCCCTGCGCACAGATTGGTGAGGTTGATCAAGTTTTGATTTCCTGAGTTGATGCTCGGCCCCGTCCATGAATATGTAACAGTGGCTGGAGCGTTTAAGTTAGGATTGAGTGTTATTGATCCATTGCAGCCTTGACCGCATGACGGATTAACTACTGCATTATTAAAGTTGATAGTGGGGTGTACCACAACTTGGTCAAAAGCCGTAAGCACGCAACCATTAGCTGTTGTGACCGTGTATGTTAAAGTATGGGTGCCTGGGCCAGCCAGAACGGGAGAAAAAGTGAAATTTGTTGTTCCCAATACTCCTGGACCAGTTACAACACCCCCTACGGGAGTTGTAAAATTTTGTAAGGAATTAATAAGTGCTCCACAAGAGAATTCTTGAGGGATATTGAACGTGGCGTTGGTTGTGGTGATGATTCGGACATCATCAATGAATAGTCGTCTTCTTTGATTAGCCCCAGGTCCAGCCTCATTTGCGATAACAATAGTATTCAAGCTTGTCTGCCCTGTGGGTGCAGTGAAACTAGTGGTCCATGTTTGCCATTCTTCCTCCTGAAAAGCGGTAACAATTAAATTTGGGCCCTCAATAAGCTCTAATGCCTGCGGATCTGCTATGTTAGTAATTATTTCTGTCGCTTGACCCTCTCTAAAGTATATTCTTAGATGAGGGTTTCCGCCATCTCTACGGAAGATTCTCATTGATATTTCATATTGTGCCCCAGGTATCAATGGTTCAGCAAGCACACCCTGTATTGCCTCTTCATGTGGAGGGGGCGTACCATTAAAGTCTGGAGGATATACCCTGCAGTAAAGCTGTATGATATGGTTGTTATTTGGATCAGGAATGCTTGGAATATCTCCTCCCATATCATAGGTACTGGGTCCACTTACAAAGTCAAAATCTTGATTAATACAATTCTCGAAAAATAGGTCAGGAGTATTGCAGTATGCGTTCCAGCATGCGATCCCTATATTGTCTAAACCCAGCGAATCAATAACAGGCCCGTCTATGAACCCGCAAGTTTCACCAAATGGTAAAATTTCAAAGCTAGAATTACTTAAAAGATTGCAGTTGTCTCCCTCGCAGTTTTCTCCACCGCCTCCGCGCAGTTGTAAAAAAGCATACGCATTTAGCTTGTTGCCTTGATTGTTTGTGAGTAGAAATCTTAGTACGTTACGTCCCTTTCTGTAATTTAATACTTCTATCGAATCATTGCTTAAGGTAAAAGTAGAAGGCCCACCGATGTGATCCAAGTATTCAATTGAGACGATTTCCAAACTATTCTCTACTAGCGAATATAAGGAAATTTTTGGTGTCAAATGTGATTCAATAACCCCTAAAAATGTTTGATTCGGAGTAGGAGAAGTATAACGTACAAATTTACTACCACCAGTGACCTGAGCACAGAAATCACTGTAATTCAATGTACTACCGAAACAGCCATTAACTGAATATCCCAATGATTGAAGCACCACAAGGTCGGTAGCGGATAATTTTCGCCTCACTGTTCCAGTCATCCAACTTCTATTCAATACCACTGGATCAGTGGAGCAAGCGTCATTTAAATAATTTAATTCAAGCCCTTGCTTGTAACAATGTGATAACGCAATGCTCTTTGTGCCATCAATGAAATAAGGACTTTGTGCGCATGTGTAAAGTGAAACACAATTCGCAGTTGGGGCTGGTAAATTAGATAGCCAAGAATTAAATGCAGAGGGAATATATTTTTTCTGAGCACTATTGTAAGTGATCAAAGACTGACTCTGGAATTGAAGTTGCGTATCCCATCTTGAAAATTGATGCGTATTTGCAGAAATGCTTTGACCAGTTTGATTTAATAAACTATTCACGCCGAGACATACTAATAGTTCTCTTAATGCAACAGAATATAAATCTATTTGGTTGGTGGCTATCGTAGCTGTTTGAAGATTTGTATTGACATTATAATTATTGAGATTGCAATAGAAATCCAAATGAGATAACTGAAGGTCATTAGAAGTAATTTGTAATTTTGTATTAAAATCACCAAGCGTGTGATATGGATTGTCGGCTGATTGAATGTACTGAGCAATGACGCAATCACTGGCCTCACTGAAGTTTGCTGTGAATTTTGGAACTATATAGTATGAACTGGCCAAAAGCGGATAGTCCTGCCCGAAAGCTATACTTTGGGGCATGGGTAAAAATCGCACCACTATTTTTTCATTGCTCAACTGTGCACCCCAAATGGAATTTGCCATATTAAAGAGCTCTTCAATTACGGCTCTTCTATTTATATGTATTGAGTTAGAAGCTTCTTCAAAACCTGACCCCGGAAAAAAATGAAGTTCGAAAATCCCTTCATTTAATATAAAACGCGAAGCAGCGGTGGAAGGATTAATTTTCAAATCCGACCAAGATAGGTCTTGTCCAAATCGGTCGGTTACTTTATCAAAAATCCCAAAAGAAGAATAAGTAGGAATCGAGTCTGCTTGTGCTGTAGCTTTATTAAAATTTAGCATCAAGGCACTCATGGTCAGAAGAACGTAAAAATTGAGAAGTGCTTTTTTAGCAATTGACGTTAGTCGAGTGTTGTCGAGAGTTGTCGAGTTTTCATTTGATTAACTTTTTTGATTAAGGATAGTTCAAATCTAATTAATTTTTCTTCGAAAAACAATTTCCCTAAGAATTTAACATTTGCTCCAATTCGGAAAGACTAATTCGTAACTCAGAATTCACAATTCGCAATGACCAATTCGCAATAACCAATTCGCAATTCAAAATTCCAATCTCCAAACCCTCCTATTCTCTATTTCCTATCCGTCCCCGCGTGGCTAGTCGCTCCGTCCCTATTTCTCTACTCGTTGTTTGGGATAAATCTCTGCGTTACTCTGCGAACTCTGTGCCTTTGCGTTAGAAAAAGCTGACGAATTAGGTCAGTTTTAAAGAAAGAATTTAATTGTCATAATTCCTCTAATTTCCATGCGATGAATTAACCGCAGAGGCTCCAAAGGAGCACAGCGCAAAGCACGCAGAGTAACGCAGAGAGGTTTGCTCGCAATTGGAATGCTCCATTCACAATGCGCAATAAATAATTCCAAACTCCAATCTCCAAATTCTAAACTCTCCCTTGTTCCTTGTTCCATGTTCCCTCGCCCTACTTGCTCTCCAACTTAATCGTCGTACTAAAATTATTGATGTCTTCTAGACACTCTTCGCACATGCGGATGTAATAGTCGGCGACGAGGTCATTTGTGCGCAACAATGCACATGCACTAAAGAGTGACTTCGATTGTTCGAACTCCTTGTTGTTGTATGCCGCGAGCGCTTCGGTCCAAAGCTGCAAGTATTCGCTGTATTCGCTGAGTTTGCTATAACTATCAATCAATTCATAAATCAATACAGGTTTCTCTTTTCCCTTCACCACCACAGAGGGAAGTTGTCGAAATAAAAAGGAATTTTCTCCTGCAGCTTCTTTCGTTGTTTCCGATACAAGCACACTCACTCCAAAGAATTTTGTAAGCGACTCCAAACGCGAACCTAGATTCACGGCGTCGCCAATCACGGTGTAGTCAAATCTTTTTTGCGAACCAATGTTGCCAACGGTCATTTCACCAGTATTGATTCCAATTCCTATTTGAATTTTTTCATCCCCACGATCGGCTCGCGCATTGTTGAATTCTTCCAATACACGATTCATTTCTAGCGCTACTTGACACGCCCTTTTCGCGTGATCTTTTTGATAGATGGGTGCCCCGAATATGGCCATAATTGCGTCGCCGATGAATTTGTCAATGGTACCCTTGTGCGCAAGTATTGCTTCCGACATTCTGCTCAAATAATCATTGAGCATCGCTACGATTTCTTGTGGATCTAATTTTTCTGAATACGATGTAAACCCACGGATATCCGAAAATAGAACCGTCAATTCTTTCTTCTCTCCACCGAGCTGAAGAGAGGAGGAGTCGCGCGCAATTTGTTCTACCACATCGGGAGAAACATACGTACCAAAAGCAAATTTCAGTCTTCGGCTTTTCTTTTCTCTAATCAAATAAATATAAAGAGATGTGAGGATATAACTCAACAAAGTGAGGAGCATAACGCTCACGATAGGAAATATGATCTCATATTTTGGGAGAATGTATAATACGAAGGCAAAGAGTTCTACTATTACCAACACAAGCGAGGTGATGAAGCCAATGATCGGTTTTAGCGTGAAAAAAATCATTGTGCCTACCGATTTTACTAGCGTAGGAGATTCTGCTGTTAGATACGCCCTTGATTTGGCGAAACATGCAGGTGGGAATATTTTCCTTCTTCATATTGTGAAAAGTCAGGATGGAGTGGAGGACGCTCGTATGAAACTGGAAAAAATTGCAGCGGCAAATCCTGATAAATCAGGTAATCCGTTAGGGATAATTGTGAGAGTTGGAAACATCTTTGACGATATTCCAAATGTGGCGCATGAGGAGAATGCAGAATTGGTGATTATGGGAACCCACGGTTTGCGTGGTATGCAATTCATTGTTGGCAGCAATGCACTTCGAATCATCACCGAAAGTAAGGTGCCAATGATTATCGTTCAAGAAGGTACAAAGTTTAGTGCGAAGGTTTCAAAACTCATGTTGCCTTTGGATTTACATAAAGAAACAAAACAGAAGTTGAAGATTGCTGGCGATGTGGCTGAGCGCTTCAAGTCAGAGGTTCATCTCATTTCACCAAAAGAAACAGATGAATACTTACTGAACTTTTTAAGGAGAAATATTTCCTATGCTGAAGGCTTTCTCGAAAGTAAGGATATAAAATATAAGACGGTAATCACCGAAGCGGGAAGTGGCGGATTTGTTTCCGATCTGTTGGAATACGCAGCTTCCGAAGGCATCGATATGATTTGCATTATGAATACCGCAGAAGAAAGGTTGATTCACGCTTTTGGTATGGATAGTGAACAGAAAATTATTACAAATGAGGCTCAAATTCCTGTAATGGTAATCAATCCTGCCGCCACCCTTGTGGACAGCCGCAGCATCTTCGCGCAGTAATATTCAATTCGAAATAACTAATTCGCAATTCAGAATTCAGAATTCCCTTCCTCTCCGCCTGCCCATGAATGGGCAGGC
>JBILSZ010000088.1:0-11034 GCA_044371755.1 Flavobacteriales bacterium
AATCTGCAAGGGCGTGGATCGTTATTATTATTGTAATAGTCGTAATATCCATCGTTATTGACGTCGCCCATCACCGAGCAGAAGGTGGGGTCCATATCGTTTAATTTTCCAAAGAGTGAAGGAGTATTGGTAAAAGTGCCATCATGATTATTCACAAACCATCGATTGGCTACGGCATTAAATGCAAGATTGGTATTGCCTACAAATAAATCCTGAAAGCCATCATTATCATAATCCAGCCAATTGGAGCCCCAACAGACTTGATTCACTTCTACGCCAGCTTCTAAGGCAACATTCATAAAAACACCTTCATTATTTTTTAAAAGAAAATTGCCTGGTGGGGTATTACTTACGAAAATATCTACATCCAAATCATTATCGTAATCTCCCATAGTTGCAGACATGGCGTCAATAAATATGTTTAACCCAAATTGCTGATTCAAAGAAAACGTTCCATTGCCATTATTTAAATACACTCTGTTGGGATGTTGATATCGATCGACCACGAGATACATATCTAACCAGCCGTCTTCATTTACATCAAGAAAAACGGGTTGAAAAGTGGGTAAAGGTCCGTTGGTTAGGCCTATTATATCAGTCGTATCTGTGAAAGTGCCATCGCCATTATTGTGAAAAAATCGAGTACTGAAAAGAAGACTTGTTGTGTTGTCGGGATTGTAATATTTGGCGACAGCAAAATCTAGAAACCCATCTTTGTCAACGTCGGCGCATGAAAGGCCATAGTGATTATATGCTATTCCTGTAAACCCCGCTTGTTGTCCTATTTCAGTGAAATTAAATGCTCCATCATTTTCAAAAAGTAGCAACCTACCGCCCCACTGACTTACCAAAAGATCCTCATCGCCATCATTATCAAAGTCAAACCACACGACTCCTATAATCTGGCCTGAAAATGTGAAATTAATGCTAAACGTTGCGGGTTGCAGAGAACCGTTGATGTTGGTGAAGAAACGAATGGCATCACTTCCATCAGCAGTGGTTAAATCGTCCCATCCGTCATGATTGAAGTCGTAAAATGAAGCTCCATTTCCCCATACTGTGCCTTCTTGCACTATAAAAATGCCATAAGAGCCCGAAACTTCAGTGAACTGACTATAAACTAGGGAAGCCGAAAATGAAATGAAGATACTTAATAGTATTTTCGTCATGGTTAATTAAGGTTAAGCTCCAAAAGTAAGACGCATCAATCGAGTAAGGTTGTCCCTTAACTCCTTTTCTTTAAGAAAATAGCTCGAAAAGTTCCAACGATTATTTTTAAGTCTGTAGCCATCGACATTTCCTTAACATACTTCAAGTTTAAGTTTAGCTTGAGAGGCATAATTTCTTTAATATAAGATTTTTCTGGATCTTTTGACTCTGCGAGAATTGCATTTTCATCGACAAAGTCGATTGATGCAAAGTCGGTAAGTCCAGGGCGCACGGAAAGAACGTGAAGTTGCTCTTTGCTATAAAGTGCCACATATTTAGGTACTTCAGGACGAGGCCCAACTACAGACATTTCACCCTTTAAGATATTGAACAATTGAGGTAATTCATCAAGCTTGTATTTTCTTAGAAAAAAACCAATGGATGTAATTCTTGGGTCGCGGTTGCCCACTGTTAGCTGCCCTAATGATTCAGTAGCCGGGCGCATTGTTCTGAATTTATGAAGCCGGAAGTGAACACCGTTTTTGCCCACGCGCACTTGGTGAAAAAACACACCGCCCTTTGAATCGAAAGTGATTGCAAGAGCAACAATTACAAAAGGAATAAGTGCCATCAATAAGATGATCAAAGAAAAAATGATATCGAAAAGACGCTTCATCATAACACTGCTTTCACAGCTTCTTGAATGCATTCGCAAATAAAATCGACATCATCAAAGCTCAAATCAAAATATACCGGAAGTGAAATCTCATTTTGATAGAAGTTCCACGCATTCGGATAGTCTTCCATTTTATATCCCTGTTTTTTGTAAAAAGAAAATAAAGGAAGAGGTTGAAAATGAACATTTGTCGAAATCCCTTTTTCTGCTAACAATCGAATTACCTCATCGCGTTGAGACTCTGATGCTCCTTTGATTCTCAATTGATATAAGTGATAACATGATTTCGAAATTTCTGTCTCGAAGAGGGGTAATTCGAATAAAGGATTTTGAATCAAGTGGGCGCTGTAACGCTCACAAATTTCTTTTCTCTTATCAAGTGTTTGCTGATACCTCTCCATTTCTACTAAGCCAATAGCAGCATGGATATCAGTCATGTTGCATTTATATCCGGCCTCGATTATATCGTATCGCCATTGCCCTGCTTGCGTTTTAGATAAAGCATCTTTCGTTTGTCCATGTAATGCAGAAATATTTAGACCTAAACGAATAGCTTCGTTATCGAAAGGTGTAGGCAAATTGAAAGTAACAGCACCTCCCTCTGCTGTGGTGAGGTTTTTAACAGCGTGAAAAGAAAATCCAGCTATATCCGTCTGACTGCCTACGCGCTTTCCTTTATAAACTGCCCCAAAAGAATGAGCTGCGTCAGAGAGAACTAAGATTCTTCCAAGCATATTCTGTTCTGGGGTTTCTGCAACAAAAATTGAACTGGTATCTTTTGCTATTTGCATTACACGATCATAATCTATTGGAAGGCCCCCAATATCCACAGCCATAATGACCTTTGTACGACTTGTAATGGCCTGTTGAATCAAAGCATAGTCAATAAGACAACTATCTATTTGAGAGTCAACGAGCACTGGAGTGGCTCCAAGGTGCATTACAATGTTTGCAGTGGCTGCATATGTATATGCAGGCACGATGACCTCATCCCCTGCCTTCACGCCGAACCAACGCAAAACTAGCTCACACGCATTTGTCCATGAATTGAGACAAAGACTTTGAGGTGTTTGGCAGTATTCGTTGATTTTTGCCTCGAGTAGTCTTGTTTTTGGACCAGTTGTAATCCAACCGCTTTGCAATACGCTGACCACTGCTTCTATTGTTTTTTCATCCACGCGAGGAGGAGAAAAGGGAATCTGTCTTGCCATGTGGCGAATTTAGCGACAACATTTGTTATGAAAAATAAACTTTTGCAAGTCACAAAGGTTTCGATATTTGTGCACCTGTTTATTAAACCAATTTAGCAATAGTCAGTCTATTGAGACCGAAACCTGCAGATGAAGTATTTATTATCATTTCTTTTTTTCTCTCTTTTATACAGCAATTTATCTGCTCAACAGCGAGGCAACTTTCAAGGGCCTCCTCCAGGAAAAGTGTATGGTAAAGTATTGGGCGACAATAAAACTACCATTGAATATGCCATCGTAAAGGTTCTTAAAATAAAAAAACTTAGCGGTGATAGCACTGTGGAAGAATTAGTAAATGGCGCTCTTACAGCATCTAATGGGGATTTTCAAATAGATAAAGTGCCCGTGAATCAAGACTTGGTGCTAGACGTTCAAATAATAGGTTATGAAAAAAAACAAGTGCCTTTTAAGCTTACCCCCTCAGGATTTGGTGCCGTTGAAAAGGACTTGGGAAATATTCAGTTGAATCCGGCAGAGGCCATGAAAGCTGTAGTAATAGAGGCTGAATCTTCAGCCTTTAGGATAGAGTTTGATAAGCGTGTGTATGATGTCGATAAAAACCCAATGAATGCTGGTGGAACGGGAGAAGACGTGCTGAGAAATATACCTTCACTTCAAGTGGATATTGATGGCAACGTTTCTTTGCGCAATGCTGCTCCTCAGATTTTTGTTGACGGCCGCCCTACTACGCTTACGATTGATCAAATTCCTGCTGATGCCATTCAGCGAGTTGAAATCATTACCAACCCTTCGGCAAAATATGATGCTAGCGGCGGCGGCGGCGGTATTATTAACATAGTGATGAAGAATAACAGGTCCACAGGCTACAACGGCAGCGTGCGCGCTGGTGTCGATCGTCGCGGGCGAATAAATAGTGGATTGGATTTTAATTTTCGAGAAGGAAAGTTCAACTTTTTTATCAATGGAAATTATAACCGAAGAAAAAATGTAAGTTATGGTTTTACTGAAAGAACAGATCTCACCCAGACTCCAGTTACTTTCCTCAATCAAACACAAAACAATGATAACGTCGGTTACTTTTTAAACGGAAAAATTGGTGTGGACTGGTTTATTGATAATAGAAATACACTCACGTTATCTCAAAGCCTTACTCGCGGGCAGTTTAACCCAACTGATTATTTGGAGACTTCCACGGATACATTGACGAGTTTCAATGAAAGTCTTTTGAGCTTTTATTATCGAAATTCAGTCACAAATCGTCAATTTAGAAATGTCGGAACCAGTTTGCTTTATAAGAGACTATATTCAAAAGAAGGTAGAGAGCTCAACGCCGATATTAACCTCAACATAATTGCAAGCGAATTTGAGGGGGAATATCTCAACGCTTATGACAATGGCTTTCGTTCTGAACAATTGCAAATAGGTGAAGGTGCTCAAGAACTTTACACAGCGCAAATAGATTATGAAGATAGAATTCAAGATAAATTCAAACTAGAATTGGGTGCTCGCGCTGCTATCCGAAACTTCCGAAGTCAATATTCCAACTTTTTCAAGGAAGAAGGTGTATTCGTGGATAAAACAGCCCTCGGTGTCAATTACAAATTTTTAGATCAAGTATTTGCTGTTTATTCTAACGTATCAAGAGACGGAGAAAAATGGAAAACTCAATTTGGTCTACGCGCTGAATCAAGCGATTATCGAGGTGAACTTATAGATACTAACGTTACATTCAAAAATGTTTTTCCGATTAGCTTATTTCCTTCGGCATATATCACACGAGTAATCAACGAAAAACAAGACATCCAATTGGCGCTGAATCGACGCGTCAATCGTCCGTCATTTATGCAATTGATTCCATTTACAGATTACAGTGATTCATTGAATGTGAGCCGCGGAAATCCTGCACTTAAACCTGAGTTTACCTATTCGGCCGAATTGAGCTATCAGTATGCTTTTTCAAATAAAAATACTTTTATTGGTTCGGTTTATTATCGCTTCACCGACAATACTACTGTGAGGTATCTACTAAACGAATTTTCACCGATTCTAAATCAAGACGTTATTATCACTACATATGACAATGCTCAGACGAGCACTGCCGCTGGTCTAGAGCTGGTTTACCGCGCCACTATCAAAAGCTGGCTTGATGTAACGACCAATTTCAATCTGTATAATAGTACCATCAATGGAAGCAATATAGATGTGAACTTGACCAATAATGTTTCAACGTATTGGGTTAAAACGAATTTCATTTTCAAACTTCCTCAGCAATATATTTTCCAAGCAAATTTTGACTACAGTAGTAGGAGAGCTTTGAATGTAGGAAGCACAGAACGAGGTGGCGGCGGCGGTGGTGGTGGTGGTTTTGGTGGAGGCGGCCGAGGCGGTTTTGGTGGTACCGAAAACACCGTTCAAGGTTATATTAAGCCTCAATATGGCCTCGATGTTTCATTGAGAAAGGAGTTTTTGAAGAAAACATTATCCGTTACAATCAGTGTGAGTGATGTGCTTGCCACACGTATCACCGAGACATTCAGTGAGAGTGAATTTTTCATTCAAGAGTCTTGGAGACGACGAGATCCGCAATTGTGGAGGATTCAACTTAATTGGAAGTTCGGAAAAATGGATAGTTCTCTTTTCCGACGCAAGAATACAAGACAGAATTCGGAGGGAATGGAAGGCTAATATAGCTGGTCAATGCAGCTTATTGAGAATTGCTTCAAATGGATCTCCGTTTTGATCAACATTTATCCAATTTGCGTTCTCACTCCTTCTCCACCATGTCTCCTGCCTTTTCGCGTAGTTTCTAGAATGTTGTTTAATTAATTCGATGGCATCTTTTTCATCACCATTGTTTTTCCAGACATCAAAAAATTCTTTATATCCCACCGTATTTAATGCGTTGAGATGTTGGTATTGCTCGAGGCCTCTCACCTCTTCTGTCAAGCCGTGTTGTACCATTATATCCACCCTACGGTTGATGCGGTCATAAATGAATGATCTTTGGGCGGTAAGCACGAAAACTACTACTTCAAAATTCCTTTGTTTGGATTCATTTGTGCGTATAGATGAATAGGTATTGCCAGTCAATTCTATTACTTCAAGTGCTCTTATCAAGCGATGAGGATTTTGAATATCCACTTTAATAAAATAATCAGGGTCGCGGTCTTTTAATAATTCTTGAAGTTTCTCTATTCCTTTGTTTTCAAGAATTTCAGCATACTTTTCTTTTACCGAACGATCGCTCGGTAAGTCATCAAGTCCTTGAATGAGCGCGCTCAAGTATAGCCCACTTCCACCCACACAGATTGCCACATCATTATTGACAAAAATTTCATCTAAAGCAGCAAGAGCGTCCTGCTCAAATCTTCCAGCACTATAGTCATCGAAAATACTCACGTGGCCTACAAAATGATGTTTTGCTCGCTGGAGTTCATCTGTCGAGGGTTTAGCCACACCAATATTCATTTCAGCAAAAAACTGTCTGCTGTCGGCAGAAATTATTTCTGTTTTGAAATGGTTTGCTAAACGAATAGCCATCTCAGTTTTACCGATTCCGGTGGCACCTGAGATGGCTATAAGTTTTTTCATTTCTTTATTAAAAAAGAAACCTGATTATTCTTCAAGAAGTCCTCTTCCCACTTTCTTAATTTTTCCATCATGCATCATTTTTGGTATGATGGAATCGAGCACACCATTGATAAAGGCGCTGCTATTGGGAGTGCTATAGTATTTAGACAACTCAATGTACTCGTTCATAGTCACTTTCACAGGAATTGACTCAAATGTTTGTGCCTCCGCGAAAGCCATTTTGAGAATGATCATATCCATCAACGCGATACGATCTGCTTCCCAATTGGGTGTGTTTTCAGAAATCACAGCCTGATTCTCTTCGCCCAATGCCAAGGTCTTTCTGAAAAGTTTTTTGCAATAATTATCTTCATCCTCAGGGTCCTTCCACAATGGTAAGAACTCCAAATCATCATCACTTTCCTTGACCTGTTTTAATGTTCGAAGCACCATACTTGCTGAGAGATCTAGGTCATCATTCCAGAAAATCCCTTGATCTTCAAGATACTCGTGCACGGGTTCATAGTTGACAATATGTCTTCTAAAAAAACGAAGAAGGTATTCACGATCATGCTCAAAACCTCTTTCTTTAGAAGCCATATACTCTTTATAATCTGCTGTTTCAGTAAGCATTTTGAATACTTGCTTTAGCAAATCTTTGTTGTCTTGCCAACGGATATGAATTTCTTTAGATGCTTGATCAAGCTTGCGGCTGTTCGCGAGAATTCTAAGCAGACTATTGGTGACGAACTTCGTATTTGGGTATAAATCTTCTTTGGTCGGTAATTTTTTATTCTTCCCAGCCTCGATTTTTTCTATTGCGAGGCTTTGCATTTCCGCTGTCAATTGGATGAGTGCAATGTATAATTCTCGAAAGCGATCAACACTCTCAAATAGCATTTTTTCGTATGAAGCAACGTTAGGTTTTTCGTCGCTGTAATAGGCAAAGAGGATTTGCAATACCTTGATCCTTATGTGCCTTCTATTGAGCATAATGTTATGTATTTAATTAATAAGAGAGTTTGATTTTACCGATTTGATTGATTCTGGCTTCAGCCAAAAGATTTGCAGCCAAATATGTTGGAATATTTTCTGTTTTTGACTTAGAAAATATCTCTAATGTCTTGTCGTAGATACCTTGGGCTTGAGCAAAAGCAGCTTCCCTGCTGTATCCAATTATTTCCCAATAACAATTGATGATTCCACCTGCATTGACTAAATAGTCGGGAGCATATAAAATTCCTCTTTTTTGAACTTCAGCTCCATGAATCTGCTCGTTAGCCAATTGATTGTTGGCCGCTCCACAAATAATACTACACGTTAATTTCGAAAGCGTTTCATCATTGACAGTGGCTCCCAAAGCGCAAGGACTGTATACATCGATCTTTTGATTGTAAACTTCACTTACATCGACGGCCTTCACACCGTATTTTGAAACCACATCCTTCACGCGGTCTTCATAGATATCCGAAATAATTACCTCAGCATTTTCTTTGACAAGATGTGATACGAGATATTCGCCTACGTGTCCGACACCTTGCACAAGTACTTTTTTACCTGCCAACGAATCATTTCCTGTTAGCTCTTTCATGGAAGCTTTCATTCCCATGTATACACCGTATGCCGTCACGGGACTAGGGTCTCCCCCACCACCACGATAGTCTGGCAATCCCACTACATGGTCTGTCTCTTGTTTCACATACTCCATGTCTTTTGTAGAAATTCCTACATCCTCAGCTGTGATATACTTACCAGAAAGGCTATCCACGAATTTTCCAAATCGGCGAATAATCGCTTCATTTTTATCCTTTCGAGCATCTCCAATGATGACGGCTTTACCTCCGCCGATATTGAGACCTGCAAGCGCGTTTTTATAAGTCATTCCGCGCGACAAACGCAGCACGTCTGTCACAGCATCATCCTCAGAGGCGTAAGCCCACATGCGGGTACCGCCTACCGCTGGTCCAAGTACTGTATTATGGATTGCAATAATTGCCTTGAGGCCAGTGGCCTTATCTTGGCAAAACACGACCTGTTCGTGGTCGAAAGTAGACATTCTTGTTGTCAAGGAGGCCACGTTGGCCTTATCCATGGTTTCAGTCATTATAATTGCAGGTTGACCGCTCAAACCTTCACGATTTGGCGCGACAAAGGTATATGAATCCTTTCTGTAAAAAAAGGAAAGTACTTAATCTAGGTTAATTCTTATTGCAAAATTTCGTCGATAGCAAGGGCAAGCTTACGGTCCTTGTCAGTGACAATGTCTCCAGCATCGTGCGTACTAAGCTCTATGCGCACGTAGTTGTAAACATTAAACCAAGCGGGGTGATGGTTTGATTTCTCCGCAATAAAACCCACACGAGTCATAAAGGTAAATGCTTCCTGAAAGTCCTTGAACCTAAATTCTCTTACGAGTTTGTTGTCAATTTCACGCCACATAATTGTCGAATCTTTGGTCAAAAGTAAACAAATCTTCTAACGTACCATATACACGTGACCTGAATAAATCCTTTCGTCATCTACTCCTTTGAGTTGTACCACCACCTGCCAATTGTAAACATCGTCTTTTGCATAGTATTCGCCTCCACGCACATCACCCAACCAAGGGGTTTCTGGATCATTGGTTTCAAAAAGCACTGTTCCCCAACGATCAAACACTCTAAACGTGTAGCGTTCGATAAATACTTTGCCCGTTAGCTGTGGTAAAAAATATTCATTAATACCATCGTCATCTGGGGTAAAAGCATTAGGAACATAGATATTGAAGATATCTTCAATCGTGACCAATGAGAATGCTTCACTTCTGCATCCCTCTCCTGACTCTACTGTCAACGATATCGGAAATACTCCACCTTCTTCGTACGTATGTTCTACATAGGGTTCAAAAGCAAAATTGCCATCTCCAAAACTCCAACGGTAGGTCTCAGCTTCTGTGCCCGAGCTAAAAAACACGATGGTAGGTGAATAAATATCCGTATTGGCGGGTTCGAGATAGATGCTCGCTACGGGTATCGGGTATGCATTCACATAATTTTCTAAAGTAAGTGATGAACTGCATCCATTGACAGATGTGCCAGTCACGGATACATCATAACTACCAGGCTCAGAATATGTATGCCCCACTTGTTGACCAGTTTGTGTCACCCCATCCCCAAAGTCCCACACGTACGTCGCAGCGCCTGTTGAGGTATTATTGAATTGTACTTGCAAGCTTGCACATCCATTCGCGTCCGGTGAAGCGAAAGAGATAGATGGAACAGGATAAATATTATACTCCACGTCACTTTCTGATGTACAACCAAATTGATTGCTAGCTACAAGCGTGGTCAAATAACTTCCTACCTCAGTAAGCTCAAATGATGTGTTGGTGGAAGTGGATATAGGATTCCCATCCAATAGCCACTGGTAACCATTTGCAAAACTTGAAGCATTTGATGTCGATACAATCACTGGTGCGCTGCAAGATTCATATGAACTCAAAGCAAAAGCAGCAAGTGGCTGTGGGCTTACGATAATATCTATACTCAACGTGTCAGTGCACAACTGAAAACTCTCTGAAATCAATCTGACGGTATAAAGCTCTGGTGCAGCACTAGTATTCGTATATTCAAAACATGGGTTGGCTAGATTTGATGTATTGCCATTTCCAAAATCCCAAGAATAGAATTGCGCTCCACTAGATGAATTACTAAAACAAGCATTGAAAGGGCTGCATCCAATCAAGTCTGGAATGCTGAAATCAGCCACGGGCTGGGGAAATACTGTTATAGACTGCGTGGTGCTTGTGGTACAAAAATTATCCGATTCCCCAGTCATGGTTACCGAGTAAGTGTTGCCAGCTGTGAAAAAATGAACAGGATTAGACAGTTGAGAGGTAAATCCATCTCCAAAATCCCATGTGATGCTAACTACATCAGTTACTTCAGGAGTAAATTGAATACCTTCATTTACACATACACTTGGATCATCTACAGTGAAGTCTACAGTTGGGGATGGAAATACGATTACATCGATTTGAGTAGTGTCATAAGAGCATCCATTATCTACATATTGATAAACAGTGAAAGTACCGGCATCATTGAACGTGTGAATAGGATTGGCATTTCCTGTGAAGCCGCCGTCTCCAAAATTGTAAGAAATCTGGTCTCCTCCTTCACTGAAGTCTGTGAACTCAACTGTCAATGGTGAGCAGCCCTGTGTAATATTCGTATTAAAAAATGCAGTAACGGTGTTAGGTAAAACAGTAATAGTATACTGTGTTGTATCTAAACCACACTCATTCTCCAGATAAAGAAAGATTGTGTAATCGACAGGAATGGTATCAGCAAAGAAAACATGACTGATAGGCTCTTCGACAAAAACATTCGGACTACCATCACCAAAATCCCACTCGAATGTATCAGGATTTCCAACACTGGTGTTGTTAAA
>JBILSZ010000089.1:0-11024 GCA_044371755.1 Flavobacteriales bacterium
TTCCTTTTTCCTTGTTCCTTGTTCCTTCTTCCTTTTTCCTTGTTCCTTGTTCCTTGTTCCTTTTTCCTTGTTCCTTGTTCCTTGTTCCTTGTTCCTTCTTCCTTGTTCCTTGTTCCTTGTTCTTTTTCCGGTTCTCTTGGTGCAAAGGTGGATGTTTTATTGAAGTTGCATCGTTAATTGAATTTGAACAAAGTGTTAGAATTCAAAGATTTAGGGGTCTTGTTTTTAATTCTAGTTCATATTGGCTTTAAGGCAAATTAATATAAGAGTTATTAATTTGAGTATGAGTCAAAGAGGCTTCATCAGGTTGAGTAGGCTTTTCGGAGCAGTGTTGGGTCTATTTTTATTGGCCTCGGTTTCGTTTGGCGTTTTACTTTATGTTAGATCAACATGGTATTCATTTGAAGAGCCTCATCCATTTGAAGGAGATACTTGGTACAATCCATATCAGCGCATCGATGATTTTAGTGGGCTTCGTGCAAATTTTCACGCGCATAGTGAATGTTGGTCGGGCTTAACAAATGGGAAAGGAAGTGAGGAAGAAGTACAAACAATGTACAAGCGACTGGGCTATGATGTTTATTCATTGAGCAATTATCATAAGATAGATACGCGCAGTGATTTTAGGAGTTATGAGCACGGTTGGGGCATAGGCAAGACGCACCAATTGGTGGTTGGTGCAAATGAAGTTTCTTGGGTGGATTTTCCTTTTTTTCAGAATATTCATCAAAAGCAGAGCATCATTGATTTCATTAGAGAAGAGAATGGTGATGCTTTGGTAATCTTGGCGCATCCTTCTTTGAGGGGAGCATATAATGCTGATGACATCGCTCGTTTAGATGGTTTTGATGCTATCGAGGCGGTAAACAAGTTGAGAAAATCTCTTGTTTTGTGGGATGAAGTATTGTCAAAAGGGGCGTATATACCTGCTGTCGCAGGAGATGATTGTCACAACATCTATAAGCCGAGAGATTATGGGCGTTGCATGACCGTGCTGCTTTCGAGGAATAATTCGCCACAAGCGATGAAGGCTGCTATCAAAATGGGTCGAACGCTCGCGGTCGAGGTAGGAGGTAATGTGGAAGGGGACGTAGCAGAAAAATCAGCCGCCATTAAACAGTCTATTCCACTTGAAGAGATCAAGGTAGAGGGGAATCTGTTTATGCTAAAATTGGAGCGCAAGGAAAAGGAAGTTTTTTTGATTGGGGATCACTCTGATACCTTATTTCACGCGGCTGGTCAAGACATCATCTATTATGAGATTCCATCTACTTCGACTTATGTACGTGCTGAAATTGTATGTGAAAATGGCGCGCGCATTTACACAAATCCAATTGTACGGTGTAAGAATGCCTTTCCACTAGATCATAGCTATGCTCAAGTGTGGCCGTTAAAGACATACTTTTATCGGTTTATTATTCTGTTTATTGTTTCTTTTATATGGTTACTAATCCTAATTCGAATCTATGATCGCATTTTTACGTCGAATGGCCGGACTAAAAGGAGTGGAGTATTACCTCGCCCTGGTGTTTCTGATGGTACGCGTTCCGGCGGCGTTTCTGCTAGGCTTAGGTAATGATGAGGTCTATTATGTTATGTATGCTCAACATCCTTCGTTGAGTTATTTCGATCACCCACCACTGGTGGGGATTTTGGTTTATCTATCCACACTAGGATTTAAGCTTGATACTATTTTTGCCATTCGTTTCTTTCCCTTGCTTTTTAGTGTGATTAATTTGATTGTGATTTACCGAATAGTTCGGTCCCTTGGAGGCAACAATGCAGGGTTGATTGCGATGCTACTTTACATGGGAAGTGTATATACTTCTGTGATTTCGGGAATTTTCATTATGCCCGATTCTGCTATGTTGACTTTTTGGATCCTGTTCACAGGACTGATTTTGGAAGGTATTCGAAGGCGAAATTTTGACACGATTTTTTGGGTAAAAGCAGGGTGCTTTGTTGGCCTTGGATTTTTGTCAAAGTATCATTCGTTATTCTTGTGGCTTGGGGCGGGTTTGTTCTTTATTTTTTATTTGCGAAAAGTGTTTTATTCTCGAGGAATCTACATCGCCGCGCTGGTTACCATCATCTTCATGTTTCCGGTTCTATATTGGAATTACCACAATGAGTGGCTAAGCTTTACATTTCACTTCGGCAGAGTCGGAACCTCTGAAAATAAGTTTGAGATCAAGTATTTACTAGGGGAGCTTTTTGGAGGACTCATTTACAATGGTATTCTCAATGGAATAATTTTTTGGATGGTGTTATTTCGCCTTTTTACGAGAAAAAATATCATCGGATTGCGAGAGGATATGGCAATATTGTTTCTAACTGTTCCATTGATTTTGTTTTTTATTTTGAGTTCTATCTCTAAGCCAACCTTACCACATTGGAGTGCGCCAGCATTCACCCTGCTTATCATTCCTGCAGCTAAAATGCTTTCACGTTGGCGATATGGCGCTTTGCTCGCCTTCTATTCCGCCTCATTAATGATGTTGCTTTGTTTGATTGCTCCTTTGGTAATAAACAATATGCGCTTTGACTATACCAATCGAGACCCCAAGCGTTTGGGGCGATTTGATTTTACATTGGACATGTATGGATGGGAGCAAAGAGGAGAGGTGGCGTCCTATTATTTGAAGGAGCAAGATTCTTTGGGATATAAAACGGACTCATCACGGATGATCATCTTTAAATGGTTTCCAGGCGCTCATATTGAAAGATATATAGCGAGAAGGGAAAATATGAATGTTTTCGGTGTGGGTAGTCTGGATGCCCTGCATCATTACCATTGGGTTAATTCCGAGTTAGGAGAAATTGATAAGAGTGCATATCATTACATATTCACAAGTTCCCATTTTTTTCAAAATCCAAGTGAGCGTGATGCATTTGAAAGCATCGACTTGATTGCGGCAGTTCCTTTTCACAAAGGGATACATATTGTGGAGAATTTATTTATCTATAGAGTAAAATTGAAAAGGGATTACAACAACATCGAGTATTAAAGTACATATTCCGTTGTACCTTCGCGACAATGAGAAATGTATGTTTTATAGCTATCCTGTTGTTTCTGGTGTCTTGTGGTGGTAATCGTCCTATCGATATCGAAGGGCACCGCGGTAGTAGAGGAGAATACCCAGAAAATTCTATTCAAGGCTTTTTGCACGCGCTCGAAATACAGGTGACAACCCTGGAGCTGGACGTACACATCAGCGCGGATGGTCAAGTAGTCGTATGTCATGACCCTGTTGTTCCAGAATTTTGTAGCTTAAGAGGACTGGAGGGCAGCGATTCTCTTCCAAGACCGAAGATTTATGAATTGACGGCAGAGCAGCTCCGCAATTGGGATTGTGGTTCGACGCCGGTGACGAGGTTTCCACTTCAACGAAAAATGGATACGTATATCCCAACACTCGAGGAGGTCATTCATTCGGTGGAAATGACGATTGTAAAAAAGGGATTGAATCCAGTCAATTACAATATTGAAATAAAATCAACACCAGATGGTGATGGCGTAACGCATCCGCGAGTCGAGGAGTTTGCTAATTTGGTATTGGATGTTGTTTATAGAAAAAAAGTAGAAAACCGAACGATCATTCAGTCCTTTGATACACGGGCGTTACAAGTGGTTCGAGAAAGAAAAAGGGATATGCACTTGGCGTTATTAGTAGACGAAAGTGAGGATTATCAAGAGAAAATAAAAGCCCTAGGATTCAAACCGCATGTGATTAGTCCATTCTATAAGCTGGTTACAGAAGAACTTGTCGATTATGCTCACGACAAAAACATGCTCGTGGTACCTTGGACAGTGAATGATGTAAAAGAAGCGGAGCGTCTTGTCGGTCTGGATGTGGACGGTATCATTACCGACTACCCAGATTCCATGCTTTTTTTAAGAACACTCTAAAGAGCCACTGCACATTCTCGTGCGGCAAAATCTGTAGCGATATAGTCATCGAGCGTTGGGGTGGCCACAAAGTCGATGGTATTCATTGCCTTCTCTATCATATCTGGAATTTCCAAAAATCCGATTTCGTCATTGAGGAATTTTGCGACCGCAATTTCATTCGCGGCGTTCATAATGCAAGGCATATTGCCTCCGCGCTCCATTGCTTCGAATGCGAGACCAAGACAGCGGAAGGTGCTGGTATCAGGCTGTTCGAAGGTGAGTTGAGGATATTTAGTAAAATCAAATCTTGGAAAATCTGAGGGCAAGCGATTCGGATAACCCATCGCATATTGAATCGGAAGTTTCATATCTGGCAGTCCCATTTGGGCTTTCATGCTGCCGTCTTGAAACTGCACGATGCTATGAATGATAGACTGAGGATGAACGATGACTTCGATTTGAGAAGGCTTTAAATTAAAAAGCCATTTTGCTTCAATCACCTCAAGCCCTTTGTTCATGAGGGATGCACTATCGATTGTAATTTTAGCACCCATCGTCCAGTTGGGGTGTTTGAGCGCTTGGGCCTTTGTAACGGTGCTTAAAAATTCGTGTGACTTTCCTCTGAAAGGTCCGCCGCTCGCGGTGAGTATGATTTTTTCAATAGGGTTGTGCCATTCACCTGCAAGGCATTGGAAAATGGCGCTATGCTCACTATCGACTGGATAAATATTGACTGCTTTTGATTTTGCTAAGGCAGTGACGAGATCACCAGCGACCACCAAAGTTTCTTTATTTGCTAATGCGATGGTCTTTCCGGCGTTGATGGCATTGACGGTGGGTTTGAGGCCAGCCGCGCCAACGAGAGCGGTCAGTACGAGTTCTATTTCCGTACTTTCTACGATTTGCTCCAATGCCTCTTGTCCGGCGTACACCTTGATATCATCGTTCCAAAGTGCGTCTTTTACGATTTGGTATTTTGATTCATCACCAATAACGACTGCATTGGGCTTGAATTTTTTCGCCTGTTCGATGAGCAAGTCAGCGTTGGAATGTGCAGTGAGCACTTCTACAGAGAAGTGATCAGGATTGGCTTGCACGACATCGAGCGCTTGCGTGCCTATGGACCCGGTAGAACCGAGGATGGCGATTTTTTTCATTGTGGTGAAAGATATTAAAGAAAGCCCAATTCGAGCATAGCCTCTTGACTCATCATGCTTTTATCCCATGGTGGATCCCAGGTAATCTCGACTTTAGCTCCATTCACACCGGGTACAGAAGCCACTTTTTGCTCCACCTCGGGTGGCAAAGTTTCAGCCACAGGACATGAAGGCGAGGTGAGTGTCATGGTGATCGTAGCGAAGTTTTCATCGTTGACATCAATCATGTACACGAGTCCCAATTCGTAAATATCCACAGGAATCTCTGGATCGTAGATCGTTTTGAGAATCTCAATGATCTTATTTTGTAACTCTGCTTTCACGTTTCTGCTATTTACATTTTGGCGAGGCCGTAAATTTTCATCTGTTTTATCATCGAAGCAAGGCCATTGCTTCGGGTGGGACTGAGGTGGCTGCTGAGTCCGATATCATTAACAAAGTGAAGGTCACTTTGTGCAATGTCTTTTGCAGGCATGCCGTCGAGTACTCTGATGACCAAAGATACAAGGCCTTTGGTAATGATGGCGTCGCTATCCGCTTTGAAGTGAATGGTGCCATCATTTTCATAATCTGCATGGAGCCAAACGCGCGATTGACAACCTTTAATCAACAAATCATCGGATTTTTTTTCTTCCTCCAATAATGGCAAATCCTTTCCCAATTCGATGATGTATTCATACTTCTGCATCCAGTCGTCAAACATGCTGAATTCGGAAATGATTTCTTGTTGTCTTTCTTCTATCGTTGCCATAATTATTTTAACATCGAAATCGCCTTGATAAGGGCGTTGTAGAGCATATCGATTTCTTCAATGGTATTGTACACAGCGAATGAAGCGCGCACTGTACCAGGGATTCCAAAGTGTTCCATCAGTGGCTGGGTGCAATGATGTCCAGTGCGCACTGCAATTCCTTGGTGATCGAGCAAGGTGCCCAAATCATAAGGATGAATGCCATCAACGAGGAAACTAATGACGCTTACTTTATTTTCTGATTCACCATAAATCTTGAGACCTTCGATGGAGCTCAATTTTTCGGTGGCGTAACGCAACAATTCGTGTTCGTGGCTTTGCACAAAATCTTTGTCCAAAGATGTTGCAAAGTCGAGCGCAGCGCCGAACGCAATGATGCCTTCGATGTTGGGTGTGCCTGCTTCGAACTTGTGCGGTATTTCATTGTAAGTGGTGCCTGAGAAGGATACCGTGTGTATCATTTCGCCACCGCCGCGATATGGCGCCATCGCTTCCAACAGTTCGGCTTTTCCGTATAGGACACCTACACCCGTTGGGCCGTAGAGTTTGTGCGCACTGAAACAATAGAAATCACAGTCCAAAGCTTTTACATCTACTTCAAAATGCACCACACTCTGAGCGCCATCGATGAGCACTTTCGCGCCTACCTTCTTAGCTTCAGCAATCAATGTCTCAATAGGATTGATGGTACCGAGAGCATTGGAAACGTGATTGACAGCAATGATTTTGGTCTTTGCATTCACGAGTTGATTCAAATCGATGAGGTCCCATTCTCCTTTTGGAGTGATGGGAATGACGCGAACGACCGCACCTTTCTCTTGTGCAAGCATTTGCCACGGCACGATATTACTGTGGTGCTCGAGCATGCTCACGAGAATTTCATCACCCGAATGAACGTTCATTCGGCCCCACGCTTGTGCTACGAGATTAATGGAATCCGTAGTGCCTGAGGTGAAAATGATTTCTCTTTGGTCAGGTGTATTAAGAAAAGCTGCTAACTTTTTTCTTGTCTTTTCAAAAGCCTCAGTAGCCAAATTAGCGAGGTGGTGCACTCCGCGGTGAATATTGGCATTATAACCGAGGTAATAATTGGTAATGCTTTCTACTACACTTAAAGGTTTTTGAGAAGTGGCAGCATTATCGAGGTACACAAGAGGATGTCCATTTACTTCCTGGTGCAGAATGGGAAATTCGTCGCGTAGTTTATCTACGGCTTTTGGAAGTATGATGGAATCTTGTGTTGTCATAGCGTAAGCAATTCTTTTTCTACGAGGAGTTGAATTACGTATTCTCTTACAACCTCCTCATCCACTTTGTTCAATACATCATTGATAAAAGCAGTGGTAAGCAGTTTGCGAGCGCTATCTGGGCTCATTCCGCGGGCACGGAGGTAAAACATCGCTTGTTCGTCCAATTGACCAGTGGTGGTGCCGTGGCTGCATTTCACATCATCGGCATAAATTTCCAATTCTGGTTTGGTGTTCATCACAGCATTATCGCCTGCGATGATGTTTGCGTTGTTTTGATACGCATTGGTTTTTTGCGCATCTTTCCACACATATACTTTTCCATTGAACACACCTGTGCTCGAATCGAAGAGGATACCCTTGTACAATTCATTGCTCACACAATGTGGAAGTTTGTGATCCACCTTGGTATGATTGTCGATGTGTTGTTTATTTCTAGGTAAATAGAATCCGCTGAGATTGGCATCAATGTTTTCACCATTGAGAGCTATGCGCAAGTCGTTGCGCACCCATCCACCTGCCACGGTCAATGTATTGAGATTGCTGTATCCGTCTCTGTCGATGGCTACTTCTTCGATATTGATGAGATAGTGCTCATCGCCTTCGTTTTGAATTTTATTGTATTCCAATCGTGCATTGGCAGCTACATTCGCTGACAGACGTCGAATGGTGAGGCCTTTTGTATTTCCACAAAATGATTCCGTTACAGAAAGCTTTGAGTTTGCTTGCAAATTCAAAACAATTAGCGGAGTAGAAACTGTATTCGTATCAGTGATGAGGTGAATGATGTGGATATGCTTTTCGAGGGCCACCTTCGGAGCTACTTCTAGATAGATAGTACCAGTGGTAGTGGCGCGTTGAAATGCTTCGAAGAAATTAGCTGGAGCGTTTTGATTGGCTTCATTCGATACCAAGCTTGCGCCTTCCATGAAGGTCAAACCATCTAATAGGATACTCGAACTTAATTCCTGAGAAAATTTACCATTCACAAAAACCAATTCCAAGGCATTCAATTTTGGAATGCGATAAGGAATAATGGTTTCAACCGAATGATCGTTCGACCATTTCCAAGATTCGTTGGAGAGCTTGGTGGTGCGGGTATATCTCCATTCTTCGTCGCGCGTGGTTGGAATCTCAAATTGATTCAAAAATTCAACGGCGGTATCACGCTGGTGATCAGCAAGGCCGAATTGCTTTTTTGATTCCTCAACGAGCTGAAGAAATTTTTCTTTTGGGGCTATGGCTGTAGTAGTGCTCATGATTTAGAGTTGTGCAGCTTCTACTTCTTCTTTAATCCAATCGTATCCTCTCTCTTCGAGTTCGAGAGCGAGTTCTTTAGTGCCAGACTTTACGATGCGGCCTTTGTAAAGCACGTGTACGTAGTCTGGAACGATAAAATCGAGCAAGCGTTGATAGTGAGTGATCACCACGAATGAACGTTCGGGCGAGCGCATCGCATTCACGCCGTTGGCCACAATGCGAAGTGCATCGATATCGAGACCAGAGTCAGTTTCATCAAGAATAGCGAGTGTAGGATCCAACATCGCCATTTGGAATACTTCATTGCGCTTTTTCTCACCACCACTGAAACCCTCGTTTACTGAGCGATTGGCAAGTTGACCATCCAATTCAACCAAAGAAGATTTTTCTTTTACTAAAGCTAAAAATTCTTTCGCTGTCAATTGAGGCAAACCGCGGTATTCGCGCACTTCCGAAAGTGCAGCTTTCAAAAAGTTGATATTGCTAACTCCAGGAATTTCTACAGGATATTGAAAAGCGAGGAAGAGGCCTTCGCGGGCACGATCTTCTGGAGACATTTCCAAAAGGTCTTTTCCTTTGAATGATACTTCACCGCCGGTGATTTCGTAATCTTCTTTACCAGCAAGTACAGATGCAAGCGTAGATTTTCCAGATCCATTTGGACCCATGATCGCGTGCACTTCGCCTGGTTTTACTTCAAGATTTAAGCCGCGAAGAATTTCTTTTTCTTCGATGCGAGCTTGGAGATTTTTGATTTGTAACATCGTTGTTATTTTAACCAAAAGCCTTTCTAAATCATTGTCGTAAGGCTATTGGAATTTTATTATTTATCCTACACTACCTTCTAAAGAAATGGAGAGAAGCTTTTGCGCCTCTACTGCAAATTCCATTGGAAGTTGATTGAGTACTTCTTTTGCGTAACCGTTTACGATGAGTGAAATGGCTTTTTCTTCACTCAATCCTCTCTGCAAACAATAGAAAATTTGGTCTTCACCGATTTTCGATGTTGTAGCTTCGTGTTCCACTTTCGCAGTTTTATTTTTTACTTCGATGTAAGGAAACGTGTGCGCGCCGCAGTGGTCGGTCATTAGAAGCGAATCACACTGAGAGAAGTTGCGTGCGTTTTCTGCCGAAGGATTGATTTGCACTAATCCGCGATAAGAGTTTTGCGAATTTCCTGCGCTTATTCCTTTCGATATAATGGTACTGCTCGTGTTGCGACCGATGTGAATCATCTTAGTACCAGTGTCTGCTTGCTGCATATTGTTCGTAACAGCCACACTATAAAATTCACCAACACTATAATCACCTTTCAAAATGCAGCTTGGATATTTCCAAGTGATGGCAGATCCTGTTTCTACTTGTGTCCAAGAAATTTTAGAATGATTGCCTTCGCAAAGACCGCGCTTAGTAACGAAATTGAATACACCGCCTTTTCCGTCTTTATCACCAGGGTACCAGTTCTGCACGGTGCTGTATTTAATCTCTGCATCTTTATGTGCTACGAGTTCTACTACTGCCGCGTGCAATTGGTTCTCGTCACGCTGAGGTGCAGTGCATCCTTCGAGGTAACTAACGTAAGAACCTTCGTCTGCGATGACGAGTGTTCTTTCAAACTGCCCTGTGCCTGATTCGTTGATACGGAAGTAAGTGCTCAATTCCATTGGGCAACGAACGCCTTTCGGAATATAGCAGAATGAACCATCGGTGAATACAGCGCTGTTGAGAGCTGCATAGAAATTATCACTCCGAGGAATCACAGTGCCAAGGTATTTTTTTACAAGTTCAGGATGCTCTTTTACAGCTTCGCTCATTGAGCAGAAGATGATACCGAGCTCTGCGAGTTTTTCTTTGAAAGATGTTGCTACGGAAACAGAGTCCAAAACGAAGTCAACAGCTACACCGCTTAGGCGTTTTTGTTCTTCGAGAGATATACCTAAGCGCTCCATCGTGCGGCGCAACTCAGGATCGATTTCGTCAATACTATTGTATTTCGGACGTTTTTTTGGAGCGGCGTAATAGGAAATGGCTTGAAAATCGGGTTTCGTGTATTGAACATGTGCCCATTCTGGCTCAGTCATTTTTTGCCAAGCACGGAAAGCTTCCAATCTCCACTCGAGCAACCATTCGGGTTCTTCTTTTTTGGAAGAAATGAGACGAATGATATCTTCGTTCAGACCGTTCGGAGCTTTATCTGTTTCGATGTTGGTTGTAAAACCAAACTCGTATTCTTTGGAAGTTACCGAGTCTAATATTTCATCACCTTCGTAGGCCATAGTCTAGTTTGGATTAGATAGAAAAGCTTTCGCCGCAGCCACAGGTGCGTGAAGCGTTGGGGTTAATAAAAACGAAGCCCTTGCCGTTGAGGCCTCCCGTGAAATCGAGCTCTGTTCCGATGAGGTAGAGGTATGATTTGCGATCTACAACGACCTTTACACCATTATCCTCAAATACCTGATCGCCTTCTTTCATTTCAGTATCAAATTTGAGTTGATACATGAGGCCCGAGCAGCCGCCGCCTTCCACACCTACACGCACGAATGCACCGTCCGGGTGTTTTTCTTCGACCATCAATTTGGCTACCTGTTGTTTCGCGCTATCTTTTACTTTTATCATAGTCTGAGATGTTCTTTAAAAAATCCCTGATTTTTGCACAATACTTACCTTGAATGAATCTTAATAACCACTGAAACAAGCATTTGTTCTACTTTTCAACA
>JBILSZ010000100.1:0-9620 GCA_044371755.1 Flavobacteriales bacterium
CGCCACATGATAGTTGTTGTATAGAACGAAGCTACTACCATTGATCTCGTAACTTTTATAGTTTCCTGTACTAAATATTTCTACCGTTCCATCATATCTATCTTGAAACTCTACTACATTTTTGTATGAATAGTTAAATACGAAAAAGGACAGCGGCACAAAGAAGATTGCATATTTAAAAAAGCCGAAGTTGATTAGAAGCAAGATGATCACTAAAAAGACTCCGATGATACCAACACTAGAGAATGTGCCTAGATAGGCCAATATGATAAATACACTCCATTTTCGGGAGATAAATAGTGCTTTCGGGCTGGCCCAATTATAGATGGCCGTAAAAAATGCAGGCCCAATACTCGCCGCAAAATATGCTGGTTCGCTAAAGATAGAATTCACACGTATACCGAGTCCACCTTTTACGACACCCCATTTATTCAAACCTATCCATCTAAAGTCATAGCCTGGTCTAAAGCCAACCCAAAAAGATGAAAGTTGAATTAGCCCCAGGATAGAAATGATAATAGCCGCAATCATATAGTACTTGTAGAGCGTCTTTAAATTGAATTGAAAGAGCTCGACGACGTAGTGGTAAAATAAGACTGAAGAGAAGAAACCGATGAAGATTTTAAAAAATTGCCCTGAAGTATTCAGTCCCATCGCGGAGTAGGTGACACCAGCAATCAATAGTGGAAGAAAGAGCAGAACAGGAGCTCTTGGCACACCGAATTTTACAAAAAATATCGGAAAGAACATTAAAAAAACCAAGTAGCTAAAATAAGCCTCAAATGGACTTGTAAAGAAGCGATAAGAGCTAACAAAAATGCTCAGGAAAATCGATATAATTACAAACCAGCGAAACATTAATTTGATTTTGCATTTTCTCCGCTGATGATATTACTAACAGCCTTTTTCATATTGATAAAAGGTTTTTCTATATAGTAATAACTCAGAGAGGCTACTAATATAGTTATAAAGAGAACGCAACTATATATAGAAAGTGCTTCCCAGGGATTTAGGTCGCGTCCGTAATGAAAAACGTCTCTTGCCATGTAAATTACAAAAGTGGTCACTGCCATGTGATACATGTAAATGCCGAATGAGATTTTACCTAGAAAATCGAATATTGGATTCTCTAGTTTGAGTAACGAATTCGGATTGGAGGATACGTTTAAGATAATTATAAGAAAACAAAATGAGTACAACAAATGAACTCCATCCTGAATACCCATAGGAATGATCAAAATCCCAAGAAATAACGTTAGAATTGACAATATCAACAGTGCAGGATGGTAGACGAGCTTGAGTAAATTTTGCTTTTTGTAATAAAGAACATAAGCTCCCATTGCTCCAATAGACATACATTCCAACTTTGACATGGCAAGGAATTTTTTCAAAACCAGAATGACCCCATGATCAGAAAATTTTGATAAAATCAGGACACCCGTTTTTATCAGAAGAATCCCTATGGTGAAAAAGATGATTGTTCTGATAAAATTCTTTGACTTAGTAATAAACCATGGCCAAATAAGGTAGAACTGCTCTTCCACTCCAATAGACCACAGTTGGCCTATATTTGGAACAGCGGTACGGTAGATGCTGAATGCAAGGTTTGGCAAGAAGAAAACGAATAGTGCGAGATTTTGCCAGAAGTATAGATTAAAATTTCTGTCTTGAACAGATATTATAAAGAAGTCAAATTGAGGAAGGATAAAAAACCCAAGAATTAGCATTACAAAATATAGTGGCCAAATTCTCAGTATTCTTCTGATGTAAAATTGTTTGACATTGATTTTTCCAGTTGCGTCTCTCTCAGCAAAAAGTAAATAGGTGATGAGAAAGCCTGAGAGTACAAAAAACATTATAACACCCAACGGGCCTGCATTCGAAATGTAGGGAGTAAGAATACTAATTTCTTTTTTTAATACTGACTCTAGTGGAGTTGGATAACTAATAAGATCTAAGTCTAGCCAGTGACTTCCGAAGCCAAGGAATTTTTTGATGAGTTCTACATGGGTGAAAATCACAGCACAAGCCGCAATAAATCGCAACCCATTCAAACCTGGGAAATAAATTTTCAACTGACTCATGACACTACTAGTTGGCGAATTTAGTGAATTCCCAATCTTTTACGCATTTCATTAATCGTCAACTCTGACACATTTAACCATGAAAATCGGGACTTCACCAAAATCCTTCCTTCTTCGCCCATTTGATGTATTTGATTTTTACTCATTTTCATCACTGAATTCAGAACATTCAAAATCCCTTCTTGGTTTGCTGGCGGAAATAAAAAACCACTCTCATTATTTCTCACCATTAGATTGGTAGCACCTACATCACTTGCCAATACGCAAAGTCCCCTTGCCATTGCCTCTAAAATTACGTTGGGCATTCCTTCAGAATGTGAAGGACAAATCAAGACTTGACAACCATCAATGATTCTTAAAATATCTTGTCTTTCTTTCTGTTCACCGTGATACAAAACGTCACTTCGTTTTAGTCTCTTTGACTGAGGTATAGGGCCAACAAATTCAAAAATTAAATCTGTGGATTCTGGTAATTTTAAAATCACCTCATTAAGTTCTTCTATTCCTTTTCTGCGTTCATAGCGACCAATGAACAGAATTTTTACTGGACCTTCTTGAATTGGCTTGGAATCGATAATCCAAGCATCATCAATGGCAGTAGGCACTTCAACAATCTTACTGGAATTTACTCCAATACTTTTGATTAGTTCTGTAATTTTCGATCCGTACGAAAACACATAATCTGCATTTGTTGAAATCCATAATGCCGGCCCCTTCAACAACATTTTCTTCAATCTCATAGAGAATGATCCGCCAAGTTGGAACATTTCATAACCGTGAAACTTCACTGCAATCGGCGGCAACGACTCTCCTTTCTTTTTCTTTTCTATAAAGTACCAACCCGTGAATCCTTTCGTATAAATAAAGTCAAAGTCTGAAAGAGTATTCTTAAACTTTTCATAAACCTGTGTGGAGTAGCTATAGCTTGATTTGATGTAATGTCCTGGAAATCCATTTCCTTTGGGAAATCGAAAAGTAAAAATCTCCAACTTCGCATCACTATGTACGTCCAAAGATTGCTTTACCTCTTCTAAACTAGGTAACCGCTGACCTTCAAAAACACAATGCACCAAGGTTACTTGAATTCCCTGAGCAATAAGGTTTTTAACTAGACCATGAGAATGCTTTTGCATTCCTCCTATTACGAAAGGGGTGATTCCATCGGTGATAAATAGTACTTTCATTGATTGTCCTCCCTTGAATCTCCACCTTCCATTAATTGTTCTTGAATTGAAAAATCACCAAGAACCTTATAGCTTGAAAAATGATATGCGTTTAAGTTGTTCTTTTCAAAAAATGTTTTTCGATTGATTGAAGAAGCACTTAAAAATAAGTTCTTGAATTGATCAAAATTTCTAAAGTAAACACTTTCTAGTGTACTCCCTTTTATTGGGAAGCCATCATCTACAAAACTTCCAACAATCATTTTATAACCTGTAAAAAGTCTTTCGTAAACGATGCTTGAATAGGATGCCACTCCTATATCTACTTTCTCAAATTGATCAACGGATCGTTCGTTTAATGGAGCTACTTCAAATCTGTCACCTAGCACAGACCGGTAATATGATAAAACATCCTCCACGTTCATCTTCTTTTCCTTCGGGTGTAAAAAAAGTAGCACCTTGAGCTGTGGTTGCTCATCAAGCAATAACGAAATATTTTGAAGTACCCACTCTTCAAGTTTTAAGGACTCTGCTGATCCCAGATGATTCTCCTGATTTCTAGCCCAACTTCCATGAGAATAAAAACCGAGATGATATTGCGGTGATTTACTTTCACAGTTGATATACTTATCTATATAAGTGTATCCTGCCTCAGGAATCCACCTCAATATTTTCTCACACCTAATTGTACTTTTATAAAGTAAATCTCTCTCTTCTTGCTGATACGGTGTCACTAACACAATCTCATCTGCAATCATCACGTGATTATGATCTCTGAGTGGATTCACAGATGGTATAAATACCACTTTAATTTCTTTTCTCCGCAGCAAATAGGAGGTTAGATTTGCGTCCTTTTCATACGGTAAAAAATCATATACTTTTTTTCCTCTCATCAATGAAATAAGCGATACGCTAGCGTCTGTTTCATAAACATCCCTAATCAATAATGCTCTGTTGGCTCGTCCTTCTTTATAAAACATACACCTCAAACTCACAGAAAAGCCAAGCACTAAAAAAATCAAAGTCTCCTGAAAGCGATACGGATTGCCCGTTATAGAACCTTTCCAAATAATTTTTCCGATTTTCTCATTAGTCGAACATTCTACGTAATTAAGCGCAAGATCTTGGTTGCCTTTTTTGTAGTAGAGCAGAAAAGTATCTGTATCGGCTAAATGTACGGGAACGTATGAAGGAGCAATCATACGTTTTAACACTCTGAAAAATTCCTTAAAACCAATGAACGCATCATTCTCTGCTCGCCTATTAAGTTTGAATGAAAGGTTTTTCACTAAGCATTGCCAAATGAGCCATTCATCCGACTCCTTCTTGAATCTATGTCTTTGACGGACAAAAGCGAGAGCGGTTTCCATTAAATTATATGATTGTGCCTTCAATAATTTTAGACATAAGCGTATTCCAGTTACCAGACTCTTTGATAATTCTTTCTACGAATTCACGAAAAGCCCCATCTCCTCCGCGAGTCTCGAGTTGCCATGTTGCCATATCACTAATGTACTTTGGAGCGTTGGACGGAGTCGCTGATAATCCTGCCGCTCGTATTACCTGAAGGTCGTTCAAATCATCCCCGATGTAAGCAAGATCTTGCCATCCTAAAGAACGCTCGTTTAGTATCTCTTGAATCACTTGATATTTATTGCGCACACCTTGTCTGAGCAAATTAATATTAAGTTTACTTGCTCTTCGTGCTACTATTTCAGTATTCTCTCCCGTTATAATACCAACTTCAATCTCCATTGCACGCGCAAACATTACACCTGCGCTATCATACGTGTGAAATTTCTTGAGCTCGTTTCCAAGATTATCATAATACATCCCGCCATCTGTCCAGACGCCGTCAATGTCTGTTAGAATTAATTTTGGAAGCCCAATCATTGAAGCATCTCATTATAAATGATTTCTCCTTTGGAAATAATTTGAGTGGTGCGTTTTCCAACAACACTATCCTTTTCTGCCCATTTAAATCCATCACCTGGAGACAACATACAGAGGTGTTCTGATTGAATGACGGTGCCAACTGGAAGATCAATAACAGCGGCTATCGAACGCTCGAGCTTTGTTCTAGCTGCTTTCACTGAGTCATCGATAAAGATATCTTCTACACCGAAGGAAAGCTCGAGATTTCTAATATCCCTCATCATTCTAAACATTCCATCGATCGCAAGCGAACCTGCTTGATCTGTTCCTTTTAATTTGCGATCAAGAGTGATATGCTTTTCAATAATTTTCGCCCCCATAGCCACAGCAGCTATTGGTGTTGAAATACCGATGGTATGATCACTATATCCTATTGTATATTGAGGATAATTTTTCTGAAGAAACTTAATGGTATTAAGATTTACATTCTGATATTGGGTTGGATACTCAGAAACACAATGGAGAATTGAAATATCAGAATGGTGTCTAGAAATCACTTCCAACGCGTCGTCTAACTCCTTCTTCCCTGCCATTCCTGTTGAGATAATAATAGGAACCTTCGTTTCCGCAAGTGCATCCAATAATGGAAGATTGGTTAAATCTCTTGACGCAACTTTCAATTTATCCGGAGTAAAATACTTGAAAATGGAAAGACAGCCTTTTGCGCATAAAGTCTCCACAAAATCTAACCCCTGAGCTTTAGCATATTTGTAGCAATCAAAATGCTGTTCATCACTCAATTCAAGAAATGCTCGATGCTCACCATACGTTTTTCCGAAAGAGTGAATACTGTCATAAGGTTTTTTCATTTGTGAAAATGACAGTTCCTCGTTCAAGTCGCGTTTCGTCAACTTAACGGCATCCATTCTTCTAAGCTCGTAACCAAACAGTTGATCTGTTACTGGCCTAGCTGCTACATCAATTAACAATTTTGCGAGATCGACAGAACCATTGTGGTTTTGACCAATCTCACCAATCACGTAAACTTGATTATTCATCAATTATAGTTAAGGATTCAAATAGACAACATTTGCAAAAGTACAAAAACCTTTCAATACACATCTTTTGATTAGTATCGGTTGGCTTTAATGTTTTATTAATTCCTTAAATACATTGTAGAAAAATCGAACCGAGTTTGGTAAATGCTAATATCTCGGTAATGTAGGATCCACTTCGCTCATCCAGCCAAGTATCCCCCCCTTTAAATTAACTAAATTAGTATAACCGTGCTGTTCCTCTAGGTAGCGAATTGCATTTGCGCTGCGAACTCCGCTGCGACAATACACCACGACTTCTTTATCGTTTGGAATTTCTAAGCACCTTATTGTAAATTGAGAAAGAGGAATCAAAGTGCCGCCGATACTCACAATGTCACTTTCATCTTGCTCACGTACATCGACCAGAGTTAGGTCTTTGGAAGCATCAAGCCACTCCTTCAATTCAGTGGGAGAACATTCTTTTAACATAGATAGAGATAGATTGGTTCGAAGGCAAAACTCGTCATAATCTATCAATTTTTCAAGTGTTATTTCTCCTGTGTATAGCGGATTTAAAGGCTTTTTATTGATAACGAAATGAATCGTTTCATAATTTTTTAAATCAAAAATCAATAAGTGCCCTGATAATGTTGGCTTATAAAGCAAAGTAAGTAGTGTTTCTTGCGCCATCACATTGGCAATAATGGAACAAATGGAAGCCATCGTTCCCGCAATTCCGCAATCGGGCGCCAACTCGCTGCTAGGTGGCTCTGGAAAGACGTCTCGATAATTAGGGCCTACATCATCCTTTTGATCTTTAAAATTAAAAACAGAGACTTGCCCTTGCCATTGGTGCATTGCGCCCATAACCATTGGAATGCCCAAATGATATGAAACATCGCACAAGCAATAGCGCGTAGCAAAATTGTCAGTGGCATCTACCACTATATCGGCTCGATCAAGAAGTTCTAGCGCATTTTTTCCAGACAATCGCTCTTGATGCGTTATGATCTGTAGCTGCGAATCCATTGCGCGCAGCCTTCGCGCCGCACATTCGACCTTGGGCTTTCCGATATCGGATTCATCATAAAGCCATTGGCGGCCCAGATTTGTTTCTTCTATTAAATCATGATCGATTAATACTAGTGTGCCAATGCCGGAACTAGCGAGTGAGACCAGCAGCGGGCAGCCCAATCCGCCGCAGCCCACTACCGCCACATGAGCGTTTCTAAATGAAAAGAGGGCATCGTCCCCCATAGAAGGAAGCCTTGAAAGTGCAATGTGTCGAGGACGCAGATGATTCATAAAATAGCTCTGCAAGGTATTCATTGCACCCTTGATTCGCCAAAAACAGGTGTTAAAGAAAGATATGGAAAACCATTACAAAAACAACTATCACATTGTTTTTCAATAATTTATTTCGAATTCAGAATTCAGAATTCAGTTGTGGATGAAAAATTTGTTTGGAGGTAAACGAAAACATTTACTTTTGACCCCGCATTTAACCATTAAAAATTTTTACAATGTCTGAAATCGCAAAGAAAGTCACCGCTATCATCGTAGATAAGCTTGGTGTTGACGAAGCTGAAGTTACACGTGAAGCTAGCTTCACAAACGACCTTGGAGCGGATTCTTTGGATACGGTTGAACTCATCATGGAATTTGAGAAAGAGTTCAATATCGCTATTCCTGATGATCAAGCCGAGAAGATTGCTACTGTAGGTCAAGCTATTGACTACATCGAAGCTAACGGTAAGTAATAATCCGAACTTATTTTTTAATTTATGGAGCTCAAAAGGGTTGTAGTAACCGGACTTGGAGCCCTTACCCCACTAGGGAATACGGTCAATGAATATTGGTCAAACCTTATTGCAGGCGTAAGCGGTGCAAACCTTATTACCCGTTTCGACGCGTCCAAATTTAAGACCCGTTTTGCGTGCGAACTCAAGAATTTCAACGTGGAAGACCACATTGAAAGAAAGGACGCACGCAAAATGGATCCTTACACGCAATACGCGATGGTGGTGGTAAAAGAAGCCATCCAGGATTCTGGAGTGGATTTGGAAACCGTCAATAAAGACCGCGTAGGTGTGATTTGGGGTTCCGGTATCGGAGGTCTTTTAACATTCCAAGAAGAGTGCTTCAACTTCGCAAAAGGCGACGGCACACCACGATTCAATCCCTTCTTTATTCCAAAAATGATCGCAGATATCGCCTCTGGCCATATCTCTATCAATTATGGATTCAGAGGACCGAATTACACCACTGTTTCTGCTTGTGCCAGCTCTACCAATGCCCTTGTTGACGCGTTCACGTATATCCGTCTTGGAAAAGTGGACATGTTTATTAGCGGTGGTTCAGAAGCTGCCATCACCGAAGCAGGTGTAGGTGGTTTCAATGCTTTGAAAGCACTCTCTGAAAACAATGAAAATTTTGCAACAGCATCACGCCCGTTCGATCAAACCAGAGATGGTTTTGTACTCGGTGAAGGCGCTGGCTGTATCATACTCGAAGAATATGAGCATGCCAAAGCCAGAGGCGCAAAAATCTATTGCGAACTCGTAGGCGGTGGAATGTCTGCAGACGCTTATCACATCACTGCTCCGCACCCAGAGGGTATTGGAGCGCGCAATGTGATGCGCTATGCTTTAGAAGATGCAGGAATGAACCCAGAAGATATTGATTATATCAACGTTCATGGTACCTCTACTCCTCTCGGCGACGTGCAGGAGGCAAGGGCAATTCAGAGCGTATTTGGAGATCATGCCTACAACCTCAATATCTCTTCTACCAAATCGATGACAGGGCACTTGCTCGGTGCAGCAGGGGCAATTGAAGCGATTGCTACCATCCTTGCAATTAAAAATGGCATCGTGCCTCCAACCATCAACTTCACCACTCCTGATCCGGAGTTGGATGCCAATTTGAATTTCACATTCAATAAAGCACAGCAAAGAAATATCCGTGCTGCCATTAGCAATACCTTTGGTTTTGGTGGTCACAACACCTCTGCTATTTTCAAGAAGATCTGATGCGTTGGAAGTTACCTTTCTTTAGTCGCTCAAAAAAATCCAATCACCAAATAAAGGCGTTCGTCAAGGACGCCTTTGGTGTTCATACCAAGGACACCACGATGTATGAACAGGCTCTGAGACACAGCAGCGCTGCTCAAAAGATAAAGCCCGGTCTTAAAAATAGCAACGAACGCCTCGAATTTCTCGGAGATGCTATATTAGATTCAATCATCGCACATTATCTCTACAATAAATATCCAACCATTGCAGAAGGCGAACTCACCAAAATGAAAAGCAAAGTGGTGCGTAGAGAAAATCTCAATATGATCGGGTTCACACTTCATGTTGATGAAATGCTCGTGCTCAACCTAGGACGACAAGAAATGCACGACTCACTCGTGGGCAATGCACTCGAGGCACTTATCGGCGCACTATACCTTGACAAGG
>JBILSZ010000090.1:0-10945 GCA_044371755.1 Flavobacteriales bacterium
ACGAAGAACGTGTCTAAGTCCATATGCATCACAGACCTCTCCATTGGATAATCTCCTATATAAAAGTTGTTTGGTAGTACAAAAACCCTTGAGCGTGACTGGGCTTTCGTGTGACGAAGATAATTCCTTTTACTAAAATATTTAGCCCTGTGCTAATTTTTTTATCACAGCTAGGCAAAAAAAAGGCTCCAATGGAGCCTTCTTATTTGATTATCAATAAGATTGATTATTTCTTCACTTTGTCGTCGTCGTTTTCATCGTCCTCATCATCGGTGATGCCGCCTTTGCCATCGTCATCATTTTCGTCGTCTTCGTCATCGGTAATTGGATCGCCGAGAGGATTTGCGGGAAGCGTATTCGGAGCAAATTCAGAATCGCTAAATTCTTGAATTTCATCATCACCAGCAGCCTTCGTGGAGCCGTTGAATACCGCGGTCTCCGTGAGTTCTTCGTCCTTTGTACAAGACGTAAAAACAAACGTGAGTGCAAACATCAACATCAAATATTTCGTCCACTTTAACATGCGTTCCCTTTTAATTTCAATAACAAATATAGTTAATGTTCTGATTTATACAACACTATTGCGAAAAAAGTTCCGAAAAATTAACAGGAATAATTATTTCCACCTTCGTGCCCATTACCTCACCTCCCTCACTGTTAACTTGTTTTGGTCCAATTAATTGCACCTTTTCACCACTCATTTTTTGTATCAAGTCTATGCGGCTCTGCGTGATTTCCATTCCCTTGGAAATGTGACTGTCGGTACCTGTTTTTGACTTCAACGAGTTTTCGATACCGACGCCATTGTCTTCAATAATCATGTGCAATGAATTGTCGCGACGACTGAGATTCACCTTCACCCAACCCGCCTCTTTTTTGGGAAGCAGTCCGTGCCAGATGGAGTTTTCTAAAAACGGTTGCAACAACATCGCTGGCACCTTTATCAAATCTTGTGGAATATCCGGATCAATGGAAATACTGTATTCAAACTTATCCTTAAAGCGCATGTGTTCGAGCTTCAAATACAGCTCTAGTCTTTCCATTTCATCGCGCAAGGGTGTCAACGTCTCCTGACTGCTGTCTAGATTTTTTCGAATCAATCGTGCGAAATCGCTGAGGTATTTGTTCGCCGCTAGTCGATCTTGTCGATTGATGTAATACTGAATGCTGTTGAGCGCATTAAAAATAAAATGCCTATTCATGCTCGAATTCAGCGACTGCTGCTCGAGTGTAAGCATGCGTGAACGCATCTCCAAGCGTTCTCTTTCGAAACGCGCTCTCACTACGCGACGACGCACATACCAAATACCAAGCACCAATGCCGCACCAAACAAGACTTCTAACAATATAAACCACCACGTAAACCAAAAAGGAGGGCGCACGGTGAAGTCAAACACTACCGGCTCACCAATCACTCCAAAGCGGCTCACTGCGCGCACTTTAAAGCGAAATGTGTTATAAGGTAAATTACTGTAAGTGATAAAATTTGCTTCGGTTACTGCTTGCCATTCTTCATCAAAACCCTCAAGCATGAACTGATACTTCACCTCGTCCGGATAGCTCATTGAAATACCTGTAAACTTGAAGGTAAAGTGATTGCTTTTGTAATCAACCGATGGGTGCAGAGGAAAGCCCGTTACCGCGTCTATTTCAGCCTTGAATTTCTTCCAGTCTGGATTTAAAAAATCGATTTGAACATCTGTAAGCGCAACCTTTGGTAATGCCTTCAACTCGCGCTCTTGCAACAGTTCTGGTTCAAGACACATCACGCCTTCGGTAGTACCAAACCATAGCCTATTTTGCTTATCGACATATACCGCATTCAGATTTGTTTCAAGACTTCTGAGTCCATCTTCCATTCCATATCGTCGAATAATCAAGCTCTCCTCTCGTATCTTTTCGCCTACTTCGGTGCTATACAAACCATTATTCGTTCCGAACCACATACTGCCATTGAAATACTTGAGAAAATTAATGCTATTCGATGCGCCTCCTTGGTCGATGGTGGAAGAGATAAATCTGTTGCCCGATAAAATTGCGATTCCGTTTTGTGTGCCCACCCAGATGCGGTTGTAGGCGTCTGTCTCCACAGTGTACACGGTATTATCTGGAAGTCCTGACGTTTCATCAAACTTTGTAAACGACTTGCCGTCAAACTTGAATAATCCTATACGTGAGGCGAGCCATAAATTGCCTGAGCGGTCTTCTTGAATGTCTCTGATGCGCGTGTCGGGATTGCCCGCAAACTGCTTGAATGAACGAAATTTACCGTTTTCCATCACACACAACCCTTTGGCGGTGCCTATCAGGAGTCGCCCTTTGGAATCTTCGAAAAGCGAAATTACCATTGGATCGAGCAAGCTATCGTCTTCAGCGTAGTTCTTAAATTTTCCATTCTTATAACTAATAAGCCCGAACGACGAACCAAACCAGAGGGTGCCGTTTTTATCGGTGAGACTTGTCCAGACGCGATTATTGCCGGTGGATTCATCGAAGACATAGCCCAAGATGGTGTCGCTGCTGGTGTGACAGATGCCTTTGTCGAAGGTTGAGAACCAGAGTTCGCCGCTGTTGTCTTGGGTGATAGACATAATGGCATCGCTGGTGAGTCCGTCGGTGGCGGCATAAGCGAAGAATGCGGTACCAGTGAATTTTTGGAGGCCGTGGCCGTAAGTGCCCAACCAAATATTCCCTTCATAATCGCACAAAATATCACGAATATCAGGAGTGTTTAAGCCATTTTTTTCACTAAAAAATTGAACCCTGCCATTCTCAATCATATAAAACCCGAAGCGCGACGAACACCAAAATCTTCCATAAATATCTTCGGTGATTCCCGTGAGCGTCTCTGTGCCCAAACCCGAATCAACGAATAAAATTTCCTCCACTCCGTTTTTATTCAACCTCACCAAACCCTGACCCTTCGTGGCAAGCAGAATTTCTCCATTTGATGTCAACTCCAAATCGAAATAGTTTACCGAACGATCGCTCGGTTCGTGAAACAACTGAATGCCTCCGTTTTGAGATAGAAATATTTTCTCTTTTGTAACGATGAAAAAGCTCTTGTTTTGACTACTGACAAAAGCTTTCACATTTGATCCAAAAGGCTCTCCTCTATCAATGGGATAGTTGATTTTATTATTTTCAAAAAATAAAATTCCATCCTCAGTGCCGATCCAAATCTTGTTTCCTTGTTGAAAGAGCGCGTTCACGGCGCTTTCCTTAAAGCTTTTTTCAAACTTAAAACTCTCCACTCTTCCTCCACGGATAATGCTCACGCTGCCGCTTGAGCCCGCCATAATGCTACCGTCTGATAATTCGATGATGGCACTGATTTGATTGTTGAGCAATCCATTCGAACGATTGTAATTGGTAAATTCCCGTCCATCAAAGCGTGAAATGCCCCCGAGTGTACCCACCCAAATAAAACCTTTACTGTCTTGAAAAAGGCTCCTAACCTGCGATTGCTGTAGGCCCTCTTTTAAAGAGTATTCAATAAAAGTGTATTGCTGACTTGTTGAGGTTAGCGAAAGAATCAGTAGCGCAAAGAGAATTAGACTTTTTCTCATTGCGTTTATCCTATATTTTCAATCTTGTCCAAAAACTCTTGAAGCTTACGACGCGCCACGGGTACTTGCGTTCCGTCTGACATCACTGCTATCAAGCCCTCATTTCTCAAAAACTCTTTTAAGTGATGAGCGATGTTGATGATGTGCGACTTGTGCACTCTAAAAAACATATTCGTGTCGAGCTTGTCTTCAAACGCCTTGATACTGCGGCTGCTCATGTATTTCTTTCCACCCGCCAAATAGATCATGGTGTAATTTTCCATTGCTTCCAGGCGAATGATGTCGGTATTTTTTACGATTGCCAATCCATCTTTCGTGGGCACCACGGTCTTTTCTACCGAATTGGTGAGTACGATGTCTTGCAATACTTTGGTAAGTCGCTCATCGGTCACCTTGTTTGACGATTTCATGAGCATGCTGTCTTTTGCCTTGGCAATGGCTTTTTGCAGCTCCTCGATGTCGATGGGTTTTTCGAGATAATCAACTGCGCTTTCTTTAATTGCTCGCAAAGCATGCTCGCGAAATGCTGTGGTAAAAACCACCTGGAACTTTCGTTCATTCATACTTTCGAGAAACGAAAACCCATCTTCGCCGGGCATCATGATATCTAGAAAAACGACATCAGGATTGAACTCTTCGACCATATTGCGTGCTAGTTCGGCGCTGCCAGCAGCGCCGACCACGTTTACGTCTGGACAATATTCCTCCAGAAGCATTTTTAAATTTTCGCGTGCAAATTCTTCATCGTCTACGATGAGTGCAGACAGTTTTTTCGTCATTGAACAGGCTATATCATTTGCGGGATTGTCCCTTTCGCAAATTAACTCAATTTTTCTGTCAGAATACGCATCTCCATCATTGGAGAAATTTTTTCATATAAAATCCTATAAACAGCGTCTGCAATTGGAATGTCGGCCTTGAATTTCTTGTTGATTTCATGAATGCCGCGTGCAGCGTAGTAGCCCTCTGCGACCATGTTCATTTCAATCGTCGCCCATTTCACGCTGTATCCTTTTCCGACCATGGTACCAAAGGTACGATTGCGAGAATATGGAGAATAGGCAGTCACAAGTAAGTCGCCTAGGTATGCGCTACTCTTCACGTCGCGGTGGGTCTCATTTACAGACTCAAGGAAACGCTCGATTTCGCGCGCAGCGCTGCTGATGAGCACTGCTTGAAAATTATCACCATAACCGAGACCGTGACAGATGCCTGCTGCAACAGCATATACGTTTTTGAGAACAGCCGCAAGCTCGGCACCGAAGACGTCTTCTGTAGTAATCGTGCGAATAAAGCGACAAGCCAATAGTTTGCTCATCTCTTCCGCGCGCTCCAAATTCTGACAACCAATTGTGAGATATGAAAGCTTCTCAAGCGCTACTTCCTCCGCGTGACAAGGCCCGCAGATAATTCCGATTTGGTCATACGAAATACCCAACTGTTTGTTGAAATAGCGTGCAGGAATCGCATCAAACTCATTTACAATACCCTTGATGGCAGAGAAAACTACTTTCTTTTCCATCCCAACCGGCTTGTAATGATTGAAGGTCTCGTGAACGAACGCCGAGGGAATCGCGATTACCAAATAATCGCACGCATCTACCACCGATTGAAGATCGCTAGTGACTTCAAGTTTTGCTTTATCAAACTCAATGCTTTGAATGTAATGGGGATTGTGCCCGTACTGTTTGATGTGAGCAATCGCCTCTTCGTTGCGCATCCACCAGTGTACTTTATCCGTATTGTTGGTGATGAGTTTAACAAGTGCCGTAGCCCAGCTACCGCCTCCGAGAACGCCTATGGTTGGTGTATGGTCCATTTCTTTTGAAAGTGTGCAAAGATAACTTTTTTGCGAAAGGTCAATTTTAAATCAATAATGCCTATTTTTGACTATATCGGCAACTTAACGCTATCAAATCTTGTCTACTGCCTGTGCGCTGTTTAGTATTTCTCTACATAGTCTTTTTATTGGCCATCGCTCCAAAAGCGCTGGCTCAAACGATTTTTGTAGAAAATAAAGGTCAATGGCCCGAGGCGGTGCAGGCCGCAGCCGACATCCCCGGCGGTAAACTTTGGCTTGAATCGACAGGGTTTAAGTACCAATTTTTTGATTCAAAATTTCTTGAAGCATTGCACCCAGGTTCAGGGGTAGTCATCGACTCAGTGCGCTCGCACACCTACGAAATCCGTTTTGAAAATGTCGCCAACCCCTCTCTTCACGGGGAAAAGCCCTCGTCATACTATCTCAATTACTACATTGGAAACGAAAGCTCTTGGGCAAGCCGCGTGCAGCCTTTCGAAGCAATTTATTATTCTGACCTCTATTCGAAGATTGATCTGCGCTACTACTCCAACGCTGGCAATCTTAAATACGATTTTATTGTCCACCCAAATGCCAACGCGTCAAACATCGCGTTTAATGTGAATGGTGCGGATAAATTGACTCTCGAAAATGGCGTGCTGAATATTCAAACCTCGCTCGGCACCATCAAAGAGCTTGCTCCATTCGCCTATCAAGTAATAAATGGTAAACTCAAATCTGTGGATTCTGCGTACCAACTCGAAGGCTCACGCGTGAGTTTTGAGCTCGGCTCATACGATAAAGACTTTGACCTAATCATTGATCCCGAAGTAGCGTTTTCTACCTTCATCGGATCTACCGCTTCCAACTTTGGATTTACAGCTTGTAATGACAGTCAAGACAATTTGATCGCTGGAGCCGCTGTGTTTGGGCCTGGATATCCCACCACCACTGGAGCGTTTGCTTCCACTTTTCTTGGTGTCTTCAATAACTACATGGACATCGCGATTTCGAAGTTCTCCGCTGATGGCTCACAGTTGTTGTACAGCACCTATATCGGCGGTAGTCTTCAAGAAACTCCACATAGCATTGTTGTAGATTCTCAAGACAATATTATCGTTTTCGGTGTGACTGGAAGTCTCGACTATCCCACCACGGCTGGAGCGTTTCAAACTATTTTCACAGCCGGACCCACGCTCTCGATGCAAGATTTTTTTACCAGTAGCCATGAGCTGGGATGTGATTTATTTCTCACTAAATTTTCTTCTGCAGGTGCATTATTGCAATCCACTTATGTCGGCGGCAATCAGAATGAAGGGTTGAATTATGGTGATCAGCTTTTTTACAATTATGGTGATCCATTTCGTGGAGAGGTGAATGTAGATGAAAACGACCGTATTATAGTAGCCACCGTATCGGAGGGAGGCTTTCCGATGATTGGACCCGGCGCGCAACAAACCTTTGGCGGTGGCTTTTTCGATGGACTTGTGTTTACGATGAGTTCTAATTTATCGCAAATGATCAACTCCACTTATCTGGGCGGCATAGACCACGACGCATGTTACGCCATCGAATTTGCAGATAATGGAAACCTCATCATAGCTGGAGGTACTCGGAGTATTAATTTCCCCAGCACCGCGGGAGTTCACGATGATAGTTATAACAATCAAACAGATGGTTTTATTACTATACTCGATCAAGAAACACTCGAAATTGTAGCATCCACTTTTGTAGGCACGAATCTTTACGATCAAGTGTACTTTATCCAGACCGATCCCGATGGGAATATTTATGTACTTGGCCAAAGCAATGGAAATATGCCCATCACACCGGGTTGTTATGGTCAACCCAATAGTGGCCAATTTTTGAGGAAATATGACTCTAATCTTTCTACATTAATTTGGAATACGACCATTGGCAGAGGACTGGGAGTTATTGATATTTCACCCACCGCTTTCTTAGTGAGCGATTGCAATCAGATCTTCTTTAGTGGTTGGGGAGGTACTACCAACAGTGGTACATGTCAATTCATCTACGACTGCTACGCCTCATCCAGTTCGACCAATGGAATGCCCATCTCTGCTGATGCGATTCAACCTAATACTGATGGCAGTGATTTTTATTTGTGTGTGCTTTCCGAAGATGCACAAGACCTCGTTTATGCGTCTTTTCTTGGCGGCAGTGAAAGCGCCGAACACGTGGATGGAGGCACGAGCCGATTTGCGAAAAACGGCACGGTGTATCAAAGCGTTTGTGCTGGATGCCAAGCCAACAGTGACTTTCCAACTAGTCCCGGTGCATGGAGTTCAACGAATAATTCTTTTGGTTGCAACATGGCTGTGTTTCGTTTTAACCTAGGTCAGATTGAGGCTGAAGTTCAACTTGAAGGGCCGTCAGAGATTTGTGAAGGCACTCCCACCAATTTCCTCAACCTCAGTCAAGGCGGTGACAGCTACACATGGCAAATGGGCGACGGAACTACACTAAGCTCTTTTAATGCGCTTCACACTTATGAAGAGCCTGGCACATATGAAATCTTTTTGATTGTTAATGAAACAACCGAATGTTTGATCGGTGACACTGCTTCGATTACCATCACTATTCTTCCTGGTGTTGATCCTTTCATTGAAACACCCGAAACAGTATGCGAGGGCGAAATTGTGCAACTCAATGCCTCGGGTAGTCCTAATTTATTTTGGCTAGACAACCCAGTACTTTCTTCCACAACGATTCCCAATCCTACTGCTATCGCCAGCGATGGCCTCACACTTTTTGTGGTAGATTCGAATAACTGTGAGACGGATACAGTAGAGGTCACGTTGAATATATTCCAAACGAATACTTCAATAAATGGCCCATTCACGATTTGTGATGGCGAGTCTGTAAACCTCACCGCTTCTGGCGGAATAGCTTACCAATGGAGCCCGAGTGCCACGCTTTCATCATCAAGCGGAATGACGGTAGCGGCTGCGCCTTCAGACAGTACGACCTATATGGTTGTCATTACAACGAGCAACAATTGCATCGACACCTTATTTACCGAAGTAAATGTAGACTTCACTGAAATTGGTGGGAATATTTATCCTGAACTCATCATTTGCAAAGGCTCGAGTATTACCTTGTCCGGTCCACCAGCTGCCACTTGGTTGTGGAGCCCTGCAGGTACGCTTTCTAATCCAAATATTCGATTTCCAGTAGCGTCGCCCGACGTAACAACAACCTATGAAGTTTTTATCACCAACTCGTGTGCTCAAGGGGTAGACGAAGTGACAGTGAATGTGGTTGAAGCCAATGCACAGGCTTTTGGAGACACGTTGATATGCGAAGGCCGCTGGGCGCCGCTTCGAGCCATCGGTGGATTAGAATATTCTTGGTCACCACCGTCTTTTGTTGCAGATCGTTTCAACGATTCTGTATTCGTTGCGCCATCTGCCACTACGGAGTTTTTTGTGACCGTGATCGATGAGAATGGCTGCATTGACAGCGACTCTGTAACGGTCAGTATCATACCCGCTCCTAGCGTTGATGCTGGCCCAGACAGAAACTATGAAGCTCCGGGAGCAATCGACCTCTTGGGCAATGCTTTTGGTTTCGAATATGAATGGTGGCCACCAGAATATCTGACTTGCACCGACTGCATATATCCCATTGCATCTCCACCCGATCCAACCTATTATTTTCTCACGGTGACCAATCCCCTGGATGGGTGTACGAATGTCGACTCTGTCCTTGTTACGCCCTACTATCCACTGTATATACCCAATACTGTTACGCCCAACAATGATGGCATCAACGATGTATTCATCGTTTATGGCGAAAACATTACTGGCTTTAATTTGAAGATTTTCAATCGGTGGGGTGATTTAATCTTTGAATCGCAAGACCCAAAAGAGCCTTGGGTGCCCGGCCTGAATGGATACTTAGTTCAAGATGGCGTTTATCAATGGATTGTTGAATACGAAACGATTGAACGGCGCAAACGACTAGTGGGGCACGTGAATGTATTGAGGTAATTCGCCTATCCATATATTTGCCGCATGGCATACAACAACCTCATTTTAGAAAATAAAGATTCCATTCTTTATATCACTATCAACCGCCCCGATCAATTGAATGCTTTGAATAAGCAAACCATTGAGGAGTTGAACAAAGCGCTAGCATTGGCGGATGTCAATTCAGATGTGCGTGTCATCATCCTCACAGGTTCGGGTGAAAAGGCCTTTGTAGCCGGTGCTGATATCAAAGAATTTTCAGCATTTAGTATCGAGGAGGGACGCATATTGAGTCGTAGCGGTCATAAGCTTCTCTTTGATTTTGTAGAAAATATGAGCAAGCCAGTTATTGCTGCCGTTAATGGATTTGCACTGGGTGGTGGGCTAGAATTGGCCATGAGTTGTCACATTCGTGTGGCAAGTGATAATGCCAAAATGGGGCTTCCAGAAGTATCTCTTGGTGTGATACCTGGTTATGGCGGTACACAGCGCTTGACGCAACTTGTGGGCAAAGGAAAGGCCATGGAAATGATTGCTACCGCAGGCATGATTGGTGCTGCAGAAGCCATGCAATGGGGACTCGTAAATCATGTAGTTCCGCAACCAGAGCTCATCGCAAAGTGTGAAGAAATAGCAGGTAAAATTGTCAAAAACTCTCCAACAGCCATCGCTGCTGCATACCGCGCCATTCTTTCAGGTTATAAGAAGTATAATGCGGGTTACGAAGCGGAAATCAAAGAATTTGGGGCGTGCTTTGGAACCGAAGATTTCAACGAAGGAACGACTGCTTTTATGGAAAAGCGCAAGCCTCAATTCAAAGGAAAATAGTGAAAGTAGAAATTGTAAATAACTCGCCATATCCGCTTCCGGCCTATGAAACAATCGCCTCCGCCGGAATGGATTTGCGCGCCAATATTACAGAGCAGCAACAGCTCGCCCCGCTCGAACGAAAGCTTATTCCAACAGGCTTGTTCTTAGCCCTGCCACAAGGCACCGAGGCTCAAATACGCCCGAGAAGCGGATTAGCGTTTAAGCATGGCATCACCGTGCTGAATAGCCCTGGCACCATCGATGCCGATTACCGCGGTGAGATCAAGGTTCTTTTGGTGAATCTTTCTAATGACGTTTTTGAAATTAATCCCGGTGATCGTATTGCACAAATGGTGATTGCATCTTACGTGAGAGCGGAATTTGAAGAAAAAGAAAGCCTCGACACTACCGCTCGAGGAGCAGGCGGATTCGGAAGCACAGGCAAAAATTAAAGTTAACCCCCTTTTTGTTCATTACTCTTTGATGACTGGTGGTTGTGTTTAATCCGAAGTTCTTTCCTTTGTTGCAACTTCTTTAGTTAATTATGAGAATTATAGTACCCATGGCGGGAATGGGCAAGCGCCTCCGTCCACATACTCTTACTACACCAAAGCCCTTGTTGCCCATTGCCGGAAAGCCAATCGTGCAGCGCCTTGTAGAAGACATTGTGGCCATCAGCGATCAAAAAGTAGAAGAAATCGCATATGTAGTTGGAAGATTTGGAGAAGCAGCAGAAAAACATCTCATAGCTGTCGCCGAAAGTCTCGGTGCGA
>JBILSZ010000091.1:0-10756 GCA_044371755.1 Flavobacteriales bacterium
TCGCGCCTAACCGAGGGATGTGATTTCACAAAAAATCTTTCAAAATAATGAAAACAATAAAATACATCCTTGGTGTTTGCTTGATGATTTCTACATCATCAATCTTTGCTCAGGGTCTTCAGGGTATTGTTGTTGAGAAGTATTACTCAACCGATGCTGCTGACGCCGCTGAAGCTGCCGCTAACGGTGCTGTTGTGCCACTTACTGCTGGTTCTACAGTTTACCGTGTGTATGTGGACATGGCCGCTGGTTATGAGTTCTCTCAGATCTATGGTAGCCCAACTCACAACCTCACTGTTACTTCTTCTGCTAACTTCTTTAACGATCCTACTTTCGGTACTGACTATGCACCAAACGTAAGTGCTGCAAACTTCCGCACTGAAACTGCTTGGTTGGATTCATATTTCACAGTAGCTGGTGTTCGCAATGGCTCTGTTGGTGTATTGAAGTCAGAAGATACTGACGGATCTGTAGGTCATGCTACTGGTCTTCTTGCAAACAATGCTGGTGGATGCTTCGGTCTTCCTATCACTGGTGCTGGTGCACAAGATGGTATGGTTCCTTCAAGCGTTTCTACTTTCATCGCTCCAAGCTCTATTGGTCTCGATGCAGTTGCTGGTGCTTTGGATCAAACTGCTGGTAACTCAGTAGTAGTAAACAACGGTTTCTTGGTTGCTCTTGGCGGCGTAGTTGGTGCTACATCATCAAACATGGTTTTGATCGGTCAGTTCACAACTTCTGGTACTTTGAGCTTCCAACTCAACCTTCAGTTGATCAATACCTCTACTGGCGTTGCTGAGAACTACGTTTCTTCAAACCCAGTAGGCGGTGAACTTACTCACCCAACTTTGACTTACAACTCTGGTATCGCTCCAGTAGTAGCTATCACAGCTCCTGCTAACGGTGCTAACGTAAACCTCGGTTCAAACGTTACTATCACTGCTACAGCTACTGATGCAGGTGGTACTATAACTTCTGTAGAATTCTTTGTAGATGCAGTGTCTATCGGTGTAGATGCTACATCTCCTTACAGTGTTTCTTACAACGCGGCAGCTCTTGGTTCAAGAGTTATCACTGCTGTTGGAATTGACAACGATTGTAACGAAACTACTTCTGCATCTAGAACAATCAATGTAGTGAATGCTCCAACGAGCGCTCCTGCTAATGATGGATATGCGAACTCTTCTGTTCGTGTTGCTTCAGGCTTCCCAGCTTGTGCTAATATCTTCGGCAGCCTTGCAAATGCTACTAACTCTTCTGAAGCGTTGTCTTCTGAGCCAGTTGGTGCAGGTCAAGACGTATGGTACTCTTTCGTTGCTGCTACTAACGGTGCACGCATCCAAGCTACTACAACTGTTAACGACCTAGTGCTTGAGCTTCAAACTTCAGCTGGTGTTTTGGTTGAAACAGAAAACGCCAATGGCGTTGGTGGTACTGAAGTAATGGTTGTAGGTGGCCTCACTCCAGGTGCTACTTACTTCCTCGCAGTTCGCAACTTCAATACTGTTGCAGCTGGTTCTTTCGCACTTTGCATCCAGAGCTTGGTAGCAAGTGATCCAGACAATGGAACAACTTTCTCTAACCTTTGTAACGCATTCAAGTGCGACTGGAACGGTGCACAATTGTTCAGCGCAACTTTTGATGATGGTACAAACCAATACACTGCAAGTTCTCCTTCTACAAGCATTCCTTTCTCTGCGTTCGGTGGCTTGCAGTACAACACTGTTTATCAAGTGACGATTACTACTACCTTCATTCAAAATGATGGTACTGGTGCTAACCCAACTACAGTAGTAGTAGTTTCTCCAGCATATACAATTACAATTGCTCAACACCCATTGACTTCGTTGAGATCAATTGATCGTTGCCCAACTACACGTCCAGTATCTGCGTTCATCAGCACAGATAGATTCGTGTGCGGTGCTACATCTTACGATTGGGAATTTGTAGAAGTAAATCCACTTAACCCAGCTGAGGTAATCAGCTTGGAGCCAGTGATTATCAATAGCGGTTCTTCTGCTCGTTTCATCCGTATCAACCAGTTGCCAACTGCTGAGCCTGGTGATCGCTACAGAGTGCGCGTTCGTCCAGTATTCGCAAGCGGCCCTGGCACGTTCACAACTGGATATGAGGAATTGTGTGTTGCTGGTGCAGCAAGCATGGAAGTAGAAGAAGGAACAGCTATCGTTCGTGAGCGTTCTTTGATCGAAACTATCTCTGAAGAGATGGCAGTATATCCTAATCCAAACCGTGGTGAAGTATTCACAGTTCAAGCTGCAGGCATCGAGTCTGAGCAAGTTTTTGTGCGTATTTTAGACATGATGGGTAAGGAAGTTTATAGCACTGGTTACAGTGTTGACGGCGTGTTGAATGCGATGATTCAAATGGATCGTGCATTGAGCGCTGGTGTTTACATGATTGAGCTTATCGACGGTGAAAACCGTATGGTTGAGCGCATGATCGTAGAATAATTTAGTTTTTGCGTAAATGAAGCCCTCCTCTGATTATTCAGGGGAGGGTTTTGTTTTTAGAGAAATTTGCTATATTTGGTTTCCAAACCAACCAAAACCTAGACAGATGACGTACTCTCTGAAAGCCATTTGTGGCTTTTTCGTCCTTAATTTTCTGTTCATTTTCTCTTATGCACAGATCAATACCTACAGTTTTACTCAGTCTAATGAGGCGTACGCTTCTTTATCTAGTTCAACAGTAATATTTACTTCAGGATGGGACGACCAAACTCCCGTCTCAGTCACGCTTCCCTTTTCCTTTACATTCAATCAAGTGAGTTATACCGCGTTAAGAATTAATCCTAACGGTTATATTACTTTCGGCGCCACGGCTCCAGCGGGAAATAGCTACAACCCAATCAGTGCCACTACCGGATATAGCGGAGCTATCGCCGCTATCGGAAGAGACTTAATTTCAAACGCGTCCACCGTTGTGTACGGCACCGAAGGAACAAGTCCTAACAGAGTTTTCGTTGTTCAATGGAACAATGCTCGCAGATTTAGCGGCACTGGTGGACTCGTAGGTGATGTTTTGAATTTTCAAATAAGAATCTATGAAACAACGAACATAGCTGAGGTACGCTATGGAACTTGCACAGCTTCAAACACTGCAAATCTTACCTGTCAAGTAGGATTGCGTGGGGCATCAAATACCGACTATAACAATAGATCTTCTTCTAGCAACTGGTCATCTACCACTGCAGGTGGCGCTAACAACTCTTCGGTTGCAATCACCAATACTGTGATGCCATCTTCTGGTTTGAATTTTAGGTGGACACCAGCACCCCCTTGCACAGGCACTCCAAACATGCCCAACGTAACAACATCTGTAAGCGGTTGTTTAAATGCTCCAGTCACACTTACAGCAACCAACATTTCAACAGGCACCGGCATCTCTTATCAGTGGCAGTCTTCCACAAATGGGACTTCTGGTTGGGCCAACGTCGTGGGAGGAACAGGTGCCACTACTGCATCCTACACAACTGCAGCACTAACAAATCTCATTTATTATCGCTTAATCACTACCTGTTCAGCAAGCGGCTTGACATCTACCAGCTCAACAATAACAGTAAATATTGGAGACTGCTCTCCCGATAATGATATGTGTTTTGAAGCTTTACCATTTGTTGTAAATGGTGGAGCACTGAACCTCACTACTGCATATGCTACCAACGATAGTACAGACCCTTCTTGCGGCGGTACTGGTATCCGAGATATCTGGTACTCATTTGTATATACAGGCGGTACGGTAACGATTCAGACCGGTTTGGGAACACTTAACGATACAAGACTTGCAGTTTATGCTTCTTGTGGAGGAAATCAAATAGCATGTAATGATGATACTCAAGGCCTAGGATTGGCGTCAAGACTCATTCTGGATTGTGTCAACCTCGTTCAAGGAAGTACATATTACATTCAAGTTGGGGGATATCAAGCACTACAAGGAACATTTACACTTAATGTCACTTCGGTAGGAGCTACTGGTTGCACCAACCCTCTTGCATCCAACTATAACGGCTGCGCTACCTCAGACGATGGAAGCTGCGTATTCCCAGCACTATCCTCTTCTTTCTATAGCACACCCACAGGAAACAACTGCTCTAATCTGCAGTTCACAAGCACTGCTGCCGGTAATATTGTTGGATATGCATGGACATTCGAAGGTGGCAATCCTTCCTCTGCCTCTGTCGCCAATCCTACAGTTAATTTCGGTAGCGCCGGATCATTTGACGTTACACTAGTTGTGACCGATGTATTGGGCAATACCGCCACCTCAACACAAACTATTGATGTTGAAAATGGAATTATTATGACTGTTGATATCACTACAGATAATCTTCCTCAACAAACTACTTGGTCTGTTTTTGATGAAAATAATGTTGTCGTAGCTAGCGGAACAAGCAATGATGCCACATTCTGTATCAATAATGGATGTCACCGTTTTGAAATCTATGATAGTGGTAATAATGGGATATGTTGCTCTAGCGGAAGCGGCTCATATAGAATATTTATTAATGGAATTCAAGTAGCCAATGGCGCTCAGTTTACCACCGATGATATTCGATATGTGAACTGTCCTGAAGGCACTGCCTGCAACGATCCTATCGTTGTAAGTGAAGGGGAATATACCACTCCATTTGCCAATGCTTGGTATGAATTCACCCCACCAGCAAATGGTCAATACAAAATTGAAACATGTGGCTTGTCAACATGTGATACCAAGCTTTGGATCTACGACTATTGCAACATGGCTTTCTTCGATGATACAAATGAAGCCACGATCACCTATAACGACGACTTCTGCGGGGTACAATCTCAGATCACTCCAATCCTCGAAGGCGGCACCACATACTATATAAGAGTGGGTGACACCGACAATGCATGTGGTGGAGGCCCAATAGGATTTAGTATCTCTTATCTCGGCCCTATTCAAGGATGCATGGATCAACTTGCTTGTAACTATATGTTGATCGCCGAACTGCCTGGGCCTTGTTATTACAATGGTTCTCCTAACTGCGAAAACTTAGGACCAGACCTTGAAATTAGCTTGAACGATATCTTCAATTCGCTTTCTGTCAACACGCTTAATGGAACAGATGGTTGTTTGGTAAACGAAGGTTGTCTCCAAGGTCTAGGTACTCGTCAGATATTGAGATTCACAACTACGATTTGGAATATCGGAAACCAAGACTACTTTATTGGTGTGCCAACTGCAGCAAATGAACAATTTGAATGGGATCCATGTCACAATCACTATCACTACGAGGGATATGCAGAATATCTTCTCTATAATCAAGATGGTGTGCCGATGCCTGAGATTGGATTTAAAAATGGATTCTGTGTACTAGATTTATTCTGCCCTTCTGGTTTTACAGCAAAATATACTTGCGGAAACATGGGTATCACCGCAGGATGTCGCGACACTTATTCGTCTGCATTAGCTTGTCAATGGATCGATATTACCAACGTACCTGCTGGTGAATATTATCTGGTGGTTAGAACAAACTGGGATCAAGCTCCAGATCAATTAGGTCGATACGAATTGCGTTACGACAATAACTGGGCACAAGTATGTGTCTCTTTTGGTCGCGATGCGAATAATAACATTATCAACTTCACCAAAAATATTAGCTCTTGTCCAATCATAGAAGACTGCGTTGGACAACCTTTCGGTGACCAATACGCTGATTGCGCAGGCAACTGTCCTGGCACAGTCCGTAGCGCAGACGTGGTTTCTGACTTCCTAATCAATGAACTCGATGTGCACCAATACTTGGATGCGGCTTCCAGAAATGTAATTATTCCAGTTTCAAACTGTACAGATCTTAATTCTGATGGAATGATTTCTGTCGCTGATGCTGCTTATCTCGAAGAATGTATTCATGATCAACTTGACCTAGGTATAAATCCACTTATGCTCGATGAGTGTGCATGGGATCCAGAAGTATTCGATAACAACAAGTCGGCTGAAATTGGCGTGGCAAGCATCAATACAGCTCTTGGCTATGTTGATATTTATATAAGAAATGAAGATTGCGAAATTTCAGGACTCGAATTCGAATTGAGCGGCCTCGCTATTGAAAACGTAACTCCACTGCTTCCTTTGCAAGACTGGAACCCCCATATTCACTTCGAAACGGAAGGAACTAAAGTGGCAGTAGTAGGCGCAGCACATTCACTATTGCCTGTTCACTTCACAAACACTCCAGTGCTTCGTGTTCATTACAGCCTTCTTGAAGGTCAGGAAGTATGTGTAAGCGCAATCATAGATGTGCTCGATGAATTCGTGCATAATATTCTTTTTGACTACGGAACTTGTGCAAGCATTGCGGCAAATGTCGAAGCCGATTTTTCTGCCTCTAGCGAGAATGTTTGCGGTGGAACTGCCATCACTTTCACACCAGGTGAAACTGGTACTCCAACAAGTTGGTCATGGTCATTCCCAGGTGGTACTCCATCGACATCTTCTAGTCAATTCCCAGTGATTACCTATAATACTCCTGGTTTGTACAGTGTATCACTCACAGTATCAAATGGAACATCAAGCGATGATATTACCGTTGAAAATCTCATCACCGTTAATAGCAGTGTTACTTATTATCAAGATGCTGACGGTGATGGTTTTGGTAATCCACTTGTCACCCAGTCGGGCTGCGTCGCTCCAACCGGTTATGTTTCTAACGCAGCTGATTGTAATGACGGAGCTTCCGCTATTAACCCATCCGCTTCTGAAATTTGTAATAATATAGATGATGATTGTGATACAGTTATCGATGAAGGTTTTGATATGGACAATGACGGTGTTACAGTATGTGAAGGTGATTGCGATGACAATAATGCACTTGTATATCCAGGAGCATTCGAATTATGCAACGGTAATGATGAAGACTGTGACGATATAATTGATGAAGGATTTGATCAAGATAACGACGGATTCACAATATGTAATGGTGACTGCAATGACAATGATGCAACAATCTATCCTGGTGCAACGGAAATTTGTGGAAACGATGTTGACGAGGATTGTACTGGTGGACTAAATAATGGTTGCCCAGTATTCATTTACTATCCAGATAATGATAACGACGGTTATGGTACACTTGCAAATTCCATTAATAGCTATTCCAACACTCCTCCTGTTGGTTATGTCACACAATCAGGAGACTGTAATGATAACAACTCCTCGGTTAGACCAGGCGCACAGGAACTCTGCATCACCAACTACGATGACGACTGTGATGGATTTGTAAATGAGGGCTGCACAATCACGGCTGTGGCAAACGATAACCGCAGCAATGCCATTCATCTCAATGGTAATGTATATCCTGCTTGCAGCAATACCAATGCAAATCTTCTTAATGCCACAGCATCAGAGGAAACTTTCAGTGAAGAACCCCTAGGGGCCGGACAAGATGTGTGGTATTCCTTTACTGCTCAGACCAACGGAGTGCGCCTTACAGCAATTAGCACAATCAATGATATGGTGATTGAATTACAAACCGTAGGAGGTGTGTCTATTGCTATCCAAAACGTACACGGCATTGGCGGAGGAGAAATTCTCGCCCACGGAAATTTGATACCAGGTACTACTTATTATGTTGCACTTCGCAACTTCAATACAAATGCCGCAGGTAACTTCAGCTTCTGCATTCAGCATCTCGTGCCTTCAAATCCAGATTACGGTCTTTCTTATTCTGGTTTATGCACAACGTTCAAATGCGATTGGAATGCCGCAAGCATATACGAGGTAACGTTCACAGATGAGGATTTCGAAGTAAGTTATTCTACCCCTAATACGATTATGTCGCTTTCTCTCTTCCCAGGTTTGCAATACGATCACACTTATCAAGTTTATATCAATTCTATTTTCAACTTCCCAGGCTCTCCTTCTGTGTCTGTAATGGGCGGGCCATATAGCGTCTATATTACCTCACATCCAGACGTAGACCTAAGAGCCGGAGATCAATGCCCAACTACACGAAATTTATGGGCTTTCATCGCCGCAGACAAATGGATTTGTTCATGTGTTGAATACGAATGGGAATTCATTCCAGTAGATGAAAATGATCAGATTATCGGACTAGAAACATATTACGTGGAAAGTAATTCACCAACAAGATTCTTACGTGTAAATACCATTCCGAATGTTCAAAATGGAAATAGATATCGCGTCAGAGTGAGACCTATATTTGAGTTTGGCGCCGGAGATTGGGGCACCGATTATCAATTGCTATGCGTGACCCCTTCCGCTGGAATGGCAGCAAACGATCAAGTACCCGCTATTGCTAATCAACCCGCCAACAACCCAGTTGAAGAACAACTCAGCCTCGGCGTGTTTCCAAACCCATCGAATGGTAAAAACGTAAACATATTCGTAGATGGTATCGAGGCAAATCAAATTCGAATCAGATTGTTCGATGCAGTGGGTAGAGTAGTGTATGATAAAAATATTACCAATACCGGCTATACCATAAGTATCGACTTCACTTCAGAACTTCCCAACGGTCTTTATTCATTAGAAATGTCGTTTGATGAAGAAAGAATTGTAGAAAAACTGCTCGTTTCTCACTAGTAGTATACTAGTACTTAAAATTTTTTAAAGCCCCCCGCAAAAACAGCGGAGGGCTTTTTTTTTAAAAAAAATGAACGCATTCGAACCTCGCATGTAAGACCTCCCGAATCAAAACAAATAACCATGAAATCAAAGTTTATCATCTTCGTTCAGTTGGCTTGCATGCTACTTATTGTAAAAAATACATTATCTCAAGGCGCCGGTAATGCCGTTGCTACAGACGCAGGCAGCTATCTCTACAACAACAACTATTCTTTCAATACCGAACGTGCCAACGTTACAGTGAATTCTACCAACGGCACCACCATCACCTTAAAAGGCGAAGTGATGATGAATGTAAGAGCCACTTCTTATACCGCAATATTTGCCATGACCCAAAGTGGCGAGAATGCCTATCGCGTGGATAGCATCATGTCTGCACGCATCGCGCAGATCAGAGCTGGTCTTTCTTTCATCGGCATTCCCGATCAAGACATTCACGTGGATGCAGTGTCTGTCGTACCCACCTATGATTTTAGAATAGACAAAAAGAAATTCACCACACGCTCTACTGAAGTACCTACTGGCTTCGAAATGAAAAAGAACATTCACGTCCTTTTCAAACGCCACGAAATGCTCGACCGCATCATCAGTGAAATGGCGTATGCAGATGTATATGATTTGGTAAAAGTGGAATACAACATCGACGGCGCACAGACCTATCTCGAAGAGTTGCGCAAGGCTGCCACGGATGTGATCGAAACAAAGAAGAGAACCTATACCGATTTTAATTTTCACCTCGAACTGTATCACATCACTGATGGATTCAATTGCAGCTATCCGATGGAACGCTACAAGTCTTACACCGCATACAACTCAGGCACATCGCCCTATCTTGTGAGCATGGTGAGAGAAGAATTGGATAAAATGACGGACAAGCCACGCACCAAACAAGAATACGATCGCGTGTCGCAACAATACATCATCGAAACAGCTCAAAAAAACAAGACCATTTTCTATGATCGCATTCCATACAATCAATTTGACAAGGTGATCAATGCCGACATCGAAGAGCCGTGCATTCAATATTACTACACGCTACAACTTTCATTCACCATGTTGAATGACGAACAATTCAAGCAGCGTGAAGAAGCCAAATTGAATTCAAAGAATCAAATTGGAATGAATGGACAAGGAGTTACACCACTTCCTAAGAAAGGAAAGCGCCGCCGTTAGTGGGCTGCGCTTACCTCTTCTACTTTCAAATTTCTTGTTTTGTAAGCGTAGAATGCGAGGTATGCAAAACATACCACTCCCACCCAGTAGCTCTGTTGAATGCCCACCATGTGATCGGAAACATAACCTTGAATGAGGCTCACCACGCCGCCGCCCATGATCATCATGATCAGCAAGCTCGAACCTTCATTCGTATATTTGCCAAGACCAGAAATAGCAAGAGTGAAAATACAAGGCCATAGCGTGCTGCAAAAGAGACCTACGAGTATGAATGCATACACACTCACGAAGCCCGAACCGAAGATGCCTGTAATCAACGCGGCGATGGCACAGATAGAATAAATCATCAATTGACGAGCAGGCTGACCATTACTCATGCGATCAATGATGATAAGGAAAATAATGAAGATGGCGTAAAAATAGAATTGAGAAACATCAGTACCCGCTATCGCATTTACTAAAAGGAAAATACCGAAAGCAGCAAAAGGCAATACGATGTTCATTGTCTGCTTCACATTTGCAGACATATTGAAAGCCCCTGCAGCGCTTGTCCAGCGGCCGATCATCAAGCTCGCCCAGAAGAGTGAAACGAAAGGAGAAATATTTTTTTCTTCGAAATTCAATTTCTGTTTCATGAATTCTGGGAGGTTGCTCGCCGTAGAAACTTCGACACCCACATAGACAAAAATTGCAATCATACCCAAGTAGAGTTGTGGAAAAGCGAAAGGACTTTTTGCAGCAGCTTGAGCTGCCGTTTCGTTTGCAGCAGAAGGCGCGTCGATTTTATCAGGAACGTTGGATAGTTTAAATAGAACAGCCGCAATAAGGAAAGCCGCACCTAGAGCGATGTAAGGAAGTTTAACCGCCTCGAGGTTGAGCGTCGTCTCCGATGCATTCGGACTACCGAAGATCGCGTACGCAATGATTACCGGACCAATCGTAGTACCGATATTATTGA